>CALKUU010000047.1 GCA_937996665.1 uncultured Xenococcaceae cyanobacterium
ATAACTTATGGCTCGTATTCCCCAACAAAGATGGCAAATTGCACCCGAAACCCCAGAACTAGCCCAACAAATTAGCCTTAGCACAGGTTTACTGCCTTTAGTGGGACAAGTGGTTGTTAATCGGGGAATTGAGAATACCGAACTAGCCCATATTTATCTAGAGCCAGAAACCGAAACCCTCCCATCACCACTCGATGAGTTTCCCGATTTAGCTGGCAGCGTCGAACTTTTACAAGAAGCGATCGCCGATGGAGAAAAAATTGCTATCTGTGGTGACTATGACGCTGATGGGATGACCAGCACAGCTTTATTATTAAGAGCCTTACGCCATCTGGGTGCAGATGTAGACTATGCCATTCCTAGTCGGATGAAAGATGGTTATGGCATTAATGAGCGCATTGTTAAAGAGTTTGCCGAAAATGGGGTTGGCGTAATTCTGACAGTTGATAATGGAATTTCTGCTTATGAACCTGTTTTACTAGCTATTGAATTGGGTTTAAGCGTAATTATTACCGACCATCATGATCTACCAGAAAAATTACCTCCAGCCGATGCCATTCTCAACCCAAAACTTTTACCAGTTTTATCTCCCTATCGTGGTTTAGCAGGAGTTGGGGTAGCTTATATTTTGGCAATTTCTCTCGCTAAAAGTCTCAATCAAATTCAAGGTTTAACCAGTTCACTTTTAGAACTTTTTACCCTGGGGACGATCGCCGATCTTGCTCCTTTAGTGGGTGTCAATCGTCGTTGGCTCAAACGAGGTCTCAGGCAATTACCCAACTCTCAGCTAGCGGGAATTCAAGCCCTGATGAACGTCGCAGGAGTTGATGAAGCCCAGAAACAATTAAAACCTGATGATATTGGTTTTCGTCTCGGCCCTCGAATTAATGCGATCGGCAGAATTGGCGATCCTCAGTTAATTATCGAGTTACTAACCACCGATGATCAAGGCATTGCCTTAGAGCGAGCGATGCAATGTGAGTCAGTTAATAGCGAAAGACGTAGACTTTGCGATCGCATCCAAATCGAAGCAATTGATTTGGTCGAAAACACTCCTATTCCTTGGCAGCAGCAAAGAGTCTTAGTGGTTATCAAAGAAAATTGGCATCATGGGGTAATTGGGATTGTAGCTTCTCGCTTAGTAGAACGATATGGAGTTCCTGTTTTTATTGGTACTTACGAAGATGAAGGTGAAGATCATGGAGTAAAAATTCGTGGCTCAGCTAGAAGCATCGATGAATTTAACGTTTTTGATGCTTTAAACTACTGCGACGAATTACTTGATAAATATGGCGGTCACCGAGCAGCAGGTGGTTTTAGTTTTGAGGCTAGTAATTTAACTTCTCTCAAAGCCAAGTTAAGCGAATTTGCTCATCAGTGTTTAGAACCTCATCATTTAAAACCTTTGGTGAAAGTCGATGCGATCGCTCATCTCTCTCAAATCAATCAAGAACTTTACTCACAAATCGACGGTTTACAACCTTGGGGAATCGGCAATACTTTTCCTGTTTTTTGGACTCCCAATGTCACAATCATCGAGCAAAGACGAATAGGTAAAAATCGAGATCATTTGAAACTAGTTTTACAAGAAGAAAACACCGAAACCATTATTAAAGCGATCGCCTGGCGCTGGGGCGAATATTGCCCGTTACCCGACCAAGTTGATATTGCTTACAAACTCCAAGAAAATCATTGGCAGGGTGTAACCAATATTGAATTAGAGCTAGTTGGAATTAGACCAACAACTGAGAATAAAACAATCAAGACCCAGATAAAAAAACCTGTGATCAAACCTCAAGCTGAATCCTTACAAACTCAACTTGAGATCAAGACATTACTAGAGCCGCAAGTTCTCAAAGGTCAGTTTGCTTATCAGGGTAAAACCTATGCTTGTAGTTTGTGGCGATCGCTTGATGAGCTAAGAATCAAAAATCCTCAAGGAAAAGTGCTAGCTGTTAAAAAAGGCGATCGGACCGGTTTACTGGGCAAAAGTCGCGATGATGCCAAACAAATCGATGTGACAAAAGAGCCTTATTTTCAGTTAATTAAAACCGCTATGGCAACTCTGAATAGTTAAACCAAAACCTCGCCAACTTGAACCCTCATCCCATTCACAAAATCCCAACCTGACTGAGTTTTCTTCCCTGCTAGTTGCACTTCTTTCAACAGTAATAAACCCTGACTTGCTTTAACCACAGCACCAACATTTTTGAGAATCGCTACCACTTCTCCAGGTTGAGCAGCAGACAAATCCAAATCGGCTACTTGTGGATAAATATCCTGATATTCTTGAGGCAACATACCAAGTTGATCTTCAAGCAAAGGCACTGTCGTTTTAACCTTAAGCTGCTGCTCGCGAAAACTAGTCACACAACTAGGGTAAAACGCTCTGACTCGATTGTGAATTGCCAACGCTTCATCTTGCCAATTCAGAACAAAATCATCTTTGGTCAGCAACCGAGCATAACTAGACAAATCATCATCTTGCTTAGTTGGCACTAACTGATTAGCGGCTAACTTTGGCAAAGTCTCAATTAATAAATCAGCACCAATATTTGCCAAGCGAATCGACACATCCAGCGTATTATCGAGCAAACCAATCGGGGTAGTAGCTTTGAGGAGCATATCTCCTGTATCCAAACCCTCATCCATCAGCATCGTGGTAATGCCAGTTTCACTCTGCCCATCGCAAATACTCCACTGAATAGGAGCTGCTCCCCGATACTCAGGCAACAGAGAACCATGAACATTTACACAACCAAATTTAGGCATCGTCAAAATCTGAGTGGATAAAATTTGTCCATAAGCAACCACTACAAAAAAATCTGCCTGCGATCGCTCTAACTGCTCTAGAGTTTCTTGGCTTTTTTTGACACTTTTGGGCTGCCAGACTTGGATATTATTAGCGATCGCTACTTTTTTGACCGCAGAAGGAATCATTTTACTGCCCCTACCCCTGCGTTTATCGGGTTGAGTCACTACCCCAACCACTTCAAATTCAGAATGACTAATTAAAGCTTCTAAAGTAGGCACAGCAAATTGAGGCGTACCAAAAAAAATTACTCGCATCATCAAAAATTACAACCAACTCCAACTAATCGGCATCATCAAAACTCGACACAATCACAAAGAACAATGCTCAGCAAGAACCAAACTAATATCTACCTTAATTAACCGCGATAGACAGGAAGAGTAAAATGAAAAACACTACCCTGATTGGGAGAGCTATCAACCCAAATTTGACCATAATGAGCACGCACTATATTGCGACAAAGTGCCAAACCCAATCCATACCCTTCTTTCTGCTCATCCCTTTTCAAGCGAAAGTGACCTTCAAAAATACGTTCTTGCTTTTCTTGAGGAATTCCATCACCAGTATCCGCAATACTCACTTGCACTTGTTGGCTAGTTCTATGAATAACCGACAAAGAGATTGTTCCTCCCTCTGGAGTATATTTAGCAGCGTTATCTAACAAATTACTAAACAACTGCTGTAAAAGTTCTTCATCCACAAACACAGGAGGAATATCTTGAGGAACATCCTGCTTAATTCTTAAAAGTTGAGCTTTTGGTTGCTTGCAAAATTGAGCTAAAATGTCCTCACATAAAATTGGCAAATTAATTTTACGAGGACTAACTTCCAATTTGACATTAACGCTGCGAGAAGCCTCTAAAAGATCGCCAATCATCCGCTTCATAATGCCAAACTGTTTACGAGACTGTTTAAAAAGCTGTTTTCTGAGCTTAGTCTTTTGTTCGCTCGACTCCTGAGCTTCAGACAATTCTAAAGTTTCCATTGCCAAAGAAGCTGCCGTCAAAGGGCTACGCAGATCATGTGCCAACATGGATAAGATTTGGTCTTTAAAATTCAACTGCTCCTTTAATTCTTCCTTTTCCTGACGCAGCCTAAATAACTGATCAGAAAGACGAATAGACTCTTCTGAATAATTATTAACACCATCTGATATACCAGGTGCATAATAACCATTCTCTTCTCGTAAGGGTGGAACACTTAGGTCCGTATCCTGACTAGAGGGATTTACCTGCAATTCTCTCAGTGAAGTCTGCCATCTAGGCCACCATTCCTCTAACTGAGCAACCAAATCACTACCAGCTAAAGTCTGACGAGGAGAAGGAGAGATTTTGACAAGAGCAGGAGTCGCAACTAGCTTAAAATACTCGACTAAGTAAGGCTGCTCGCCTGTTTCAACAATATCAAGCTCAAATTCACCTTGAGACTGTAATTTTTTTAAATGAGCCTTGATTGATTTAATATTTTCTTGGTGAGCAGGACGTTTATCCACAAATAAAAGTAATTTGAGAAAACTCACTGTAGAAATCCCTGATTTAAAAATTTTTTAGTAAAGATGGCAACATACAACGAAACTTAACTATTTAGATCAACATAAGGAATTGAATTCAATTGACTTCAGTAGAAGATAAATAGCTAGTAGCTTCACATAATACTTAGACACGACTTATTATCCATTGCTTAAATTCACAAATAAAGTTAAGTCGAGACTAACACCAACAGCCATAAACCATCAACTCCGAAGATAAAACAAAAATTGTTATTCTCACCGAAACTTTTATTAACAGTAACCTTAAGATATCATAAAGTTTACCTATAATTTTTCTAGTCTTTAATTCACCCATAAACATAAATAGAGTTGCGGAAAATCTTACTATGCCTTTTGGTTATCTTGCCTTAGTTTTACATGCTCATCTCCCATTTGTCAGACATCCTGGCAACAGCTATGTATTGGAAGAAGAATGGTTATTTGAAGCAATTACTGAAACCTACATTCCCTTGCTGCAAACGTTTGAAAACTTAAAGCGAGACGGAATTGATTTTAAAATGACTATGAGTATGACACCTCCATTAGTGTCAATGCTCAAAGATCCTTTATTGCAAGAGCGTTATGATGAGCATCTCGCTAAGTTGCAAGAACTAGCGGATAAAGAAATAGTTCATAACCAACACAATGGACATATTCGTTATTTAGCAGAATACTATGCTAATTCTTTCAGCCAGATTCGTAGTACCTGGGAAAGTTACGAAGGTGATTTAGTCAAAGCTTTTAAACAATTTCTCGATAGCAATAACCTCGACATTATTACTTGTGGTGCCACCCATGGGTATTTGCCCTTAATGAAGATGTACCCAGAAGCAGTCTGGGCTCAAATACAAGTCGCCTGTGAGCACTATACAGAAAACTTTGGTCGTCCGCCCAAAGGAATTTGGTTACCAGAATGTGCCTACTATGACGGTCTAGAAAGAATGCTTGCCGATGCAGGGTTGCGCTACTTCTTAATGGATGGTCATGGTTTACTATATGCTCGCCCTCGTCCCCGTTTTGGTAGCTACGCGCCAATTTTTACAGAAACTGGAGTTGCAGCTTTTGGTCGAGACCACGAATCTTCCCAACAAGTCTGGTCTTCTCAAGTCGGTTATCCAGGAGCGGTAGAATACCGAGAGTTTTATAAAGATTTGGGCTGGGAAGCCGAGTATGACTACATTAAGCCTTACATAATGCCTAATGGTCAGCGCAAAAATACTGGCATCAAATACCATCGCATCACCGCTAAAGATGGAGGACAATCAGATAAAGCTCTTTACGATCCTTACTGGGCAAAGGAAAAAGCAGCAGAGCATGCTGGCAACTTCATGTACAACAGAGGACAACAAATCCAAAATTTGGAACGAATGATGCATCGCCCACCGATCGTCGTTTCACCATACGATGCTGAGTTATTTGGTCATTGGTGGTACGAAGGCCCTTGGTTTATAGATTTCTTGTTCCGTAAGAGTTGGTACGATCAGCAAGAATATGAAATGATTCACTTGTCTGATTATTTGAAGATTAATCAAACTCAGCAAGTCTGTCGCCCTTCTCAATCTAGCTGGGGATATAAAGGCTTCCATGAATATTGGTTGAATGAAACTAATGCTTGGATTTATCCTCATCTCCATAAAGCTGCTGAAAGAATGATTGAGCTAGCCAAAAGAGATCCAGAAGATGAACTAGAATGGAAAGCTTTAAATCAGGCAGCACGGGAATTATTATTAGCTCAATCTTCTGACTGGGCTTTTATCATGAGAACTGGAACGATGGTTCCTTATGCGGTAAGAAGGACGCGATCGCACGTACTCAGATTTAATAAATTGTACGAAGAAATCTTAGCTGGAAAAATCGATGCTGGTTGGCTAGAGAAAATAGAGTTGGTCGATAATATCTTCCCCAACATTAATTATCGAGTTTACAGATCGCTTTGAAACACTTTAAGTAAATAAACACTATTAACTAAAGTGTTTCCAAAACCAACATACTAAATAAGCAATACTGACGGCTGTATAGGCACAACTATCTAATATCAGTTTGCTAAATATTTTGAGCGCTAGCTTATTGAACTAATTTCCAGGAATCTTGGAAATTCATTTCTCTATCAAATGAGAATTTTCTTTAAATACAGTTCTCAGTCTGTAACTGTTGAGATCTCAAAGATTGTCGCTAGCGCCACTAATTAATTATTTAATCTAGCAAATCTAGTCCACAAGACTAAGTGACTTCTGGTTCATATATTAAAAGTTTGTCTGTAAACAAAGAACTGAGCTTTTTTCTTCTCAATTCGATTATTAGTCACAAGCTCTAAAATGTGGATTGATAGCAAATGGAAACACTTGAGTTGATTACAAGTAAAAATTTCCATTGACAATAGATATCTTCGAGTAAACGTTAAGTTGTCTGGGATGGCACAACAATTACTACCTTATTAAATGAAGATGGTGTTCACAGCAAAAAAGATACACCTTTCACTTAAAGGTTTAAACTAATCATAATTAATTCACTAAACTTGAGTGAAATCTTCAGCAGATTTGGATTAATTAGCTTATTTACCCCGAGGATAACAAGGTTAAAGTAAATTCATCATTACCTACCTATTAATAAAGTAAGTTTGAAATAGTAGCCCTGCAATCAAACACTCAACAAAAACTATTGACTGCACTTTACTTATCAATACTTAATTACTCAGGTTAATTTACGCAACATCTTTATTTTGAGATATTAACCCTCTCTTCTTTAATTAAATAGACAATATCCTAAATATATTATATTGAGGGCAAAAACTAAACCTTTTCCAACAATACGAACTTTCGGTGTTTGAGCGATTTTAAAAAATCGCTATATGCATTGTTATTGGATGGTTATAAAAATATTCTCAAATAATTATGCAAGAGATCTACTTATATTATTAACTAGAGTATTCCAATCTCAACTAAATTTTTCCATACAAATATCTTCACTAATTTCTCATCAATATTCTCAAATTTTCTGAACTCAGTATTAAATATTACTTACAAATTAAAGTCAGTAAGCTCTGACAATCTCAGAAAACAATAGATACTGTAGGCTACACAATCTAGCAATTTTGATCAATCACGTATTTAGAAAGCATCACTTAATAAATACTAAAACGCAGATAGTGACGAAGTTTAAAATTTTGTACAGATTTTGTATAGATAATAAAGCAACTACTTTAAGACTATAATTATAGCACAATTCAAGATTATTAGTATCACTACAATTCATCAAAATAAGTTTAAATAATCTGAGTTCAAAATGTTATCAAATATACATATTTTTCATCAAGATTAGATAAAGAATAGTTTTAATGGTTAATTTTACATATTAGAAATTAATTTAAAGAAAATATGTTTTTATATTTTCACTATATTAGTAGTATTCTTATTAAGAGATGTTTATTTTTAACAAGTATAAGTATTTTTTCTTAGCTAAGAAATAAAGAATCTCAAATTAAGTTCATTTCAACTTTTCAATCAAAAAGTAATTGGCTTTATTCAGTGTTGATATTTTTTTAATATTTACCTTAAAAATTAAATGCATCGATATTTAGTCATTTTTACAAAGGTTACGAGTAACAAAAATAACCCCGACTTAATTAGGTATAGCAAATTTTTTAGCCCAATTTCTGACATAAGTTAAGCATCCAATTTATGACTTTACATCCATTATCGCCAATAGACACTAGCTATAGTATTCCATTTCAGCCTAAAAGGAAGATGCCCTACTATTCAGTTTTGGATGGTTGGCGCGGGATAGGAATTGTTTTGGTTCTTTGCGCACATATGTTGCCAGTAGGGCCTAGTAGCTGGAACTTAAACAAGATGGTCGGGCGAATGGGGATGAGTGTTTTCTTTGCCCTTTCTGGTTTTTTAATTGCGACAATTCTCATTTATCGTCCTAACATTAGAGAGTTTATTGTTAAACGAGTTTTTCGGATTTTACCTTTAGCTTGGATTTTTTTATTAGCTACTCTTCCTCTCGTAAGCAATTCAGCTAATGAGTATTTCAGCCACTTCCTCTTCTATGAAAACTTACTACCAGAAGCCTTTACAAGCTTAACTGCGCATTACTGGAGTTTATGCATTGAAATACAATTTTATGTTCTGACTGTAATTTTATACTTGGCGTTCAAAGACAAAAGTTTAAAATTATTCATTCCTCTGTGCTTACTATGTACTGCTCTTCGTATAAGTATGGGAGAGCCATCCTCTCACGTTACTTTTCTTAGAGTTGATGAGGTCATGGTCGGTTGTATTCTAGCTCTTGCCAAAGAAAATCTTTTGGGGTCAACAATACCCAATTTTTTGAAAAAAATAAATCCTTTAATTCCAATTTGCTTACTACCTTTTTTCTGCCATCCCGCATTACCTAACCTTGGTTACTTTAGAGCTTATGTAGCAGTAATAGTAGTTGGATCTACTATTTATCAAAACAAATGTTGGTTGTCTCAAATATTACAATCTAAAATTCTTAAGTACTTAGCTCAAATTTCTTACGGATTATATGTTATTCACCCGTTAACTTATCATGGCTGGCTTGGTTCTGGAGGAGACATAGTTAGATATGCTAAACGTCCAATTTCCTTTGCCCTAACTTTTGTTTTGGCTCATCTATCTACTTTCCACTACGAAAAGTACTGGAACAACTTGGGAAAACATATTCTCAAACAACCTAAGATGGTGGTGGCAAAAAATCGTAATAAATATTCCCAGTAAAGATAAGAGCATGCCAAACAACTAACCTCTAATCCTTCCAAGAATAGTCAATCCTTATCAACTAAATTACAGACAAAGGATGTAAAAAATAACATCTTGAGAGATCTTTAAGTGACACTCCGAAGAAGAGTCGCTCAAGCGAAAAGTGACCAACCAAAATTCTGAGTTGCCCCAAAACTTTGGAATTCACTATCTGTCATACTGTTGATTCAGACTTAAAAAGACCCAAGATTGGTGCTAAAATCGCGCCAAATAAAAAGCCGCCAGCATGTGCCCAGTAAGCGACTCCTCCACTTGCCATACCGATATTAGCTGGTATTTCTAGAGATGCAATTCCATTTAGTGCCTGTTCGAGAAACCAAAAGCCTAGAAAGTAAATAGCAGGAATCCTAAACACTGGAAATAAAAATCCTAGAGGAAATAGGGTAACAATTTTGGCAGTTGGAAATTTGAGAATATAGGCTCCCATTACTCCTGCGATCGCCCCACTAGCACCTAAAGAAGGAACAGCCGAAGTAGCAGAAAAAAACCACTGTGATAGGGCAGCTAAAGCACCACAGATCAGATAAAAGATTAAAAATCTTGCTCCACCCAATTCCTCCTCGATATTATTGCCAAAAATCCACAAGAACAGCATGTTAAATCCAACATGAGCAAAGCTAGCATGCAAAAACTGGCAACTAATTAAAGTTGCCAGCTCTGGAATAGGTTGATTAGTAGCAACCCCACTCAAGTTTTTGGTTAGCTCTAAAGGGACAACAGCAAAAAAATGCCAAAAGACCTCTAACTGCTGAGGATTGAGGGTTAGCTCATAAGTAAAAATAACAATGTTAGCAACAATTAAAAAATATGTTACGTAGGGAGTAATATGGACAGGATTTTCATCTTTTAAAGGAACCATAATTACGACTTCCAAGTTTCATTCAGTTACGTTTGCTTAAGCGAGCAAGATTTACAGGATTCTTAATGGTCAAAAACATTGCCATATTGCATCGTATCTAAAATCGAAAAGACATAAATACATTGAAAACATTTTTTCGCCAAACCCCAGCGATTTTCACGCTTGAGCATCGCAGTTAACTTAATCTGGGCTTCTAGAAGATAGCGAACATCATTAGCAGCATAGATCAGTTGTTGTTCTGATAAATTTTCCACATCACCCCAATCAGAGCTTTGCGAACTTTTATCTAAATCGACTCCGACAACCTCAGAAATCAAGCTTTTTAAACCATGAGACGAAGTATAGGTGCGAGCTAATTTACTCGCTATCTTAGTACAAAAAACAGGTGCAGTTTCAATTCCAAAGGTAACGCGAAACTGAGCTACATCAAACCGAGCAAAATGAAATACTTTGGTGATATCAGGAGCAGTGAGAATTTTTTCTAAATTAGGAGCAGAAGTCTGTCCTTTCTCAATTCGAATCGCTGTCACATAGCCCTGAGAATCACACAATTGAACTAAGCAAAGTCGATCGCGCCCCATCACCAAACCCATTGTTTCAGTATCGACCGCGATCGCATCTGCACCTAAATAACGGGCTGCAATCGTAGTATCAATATCGCGATCGCAAATTTGAAAATTATCTAAACTCATAACTTCAATCCAAAATAACTAAGAACCTTAAACACAAATTTCTAGATTAGGTTGCAAGCAAGCAAATATCTATAATCCAATCACAATGATGACTGGCAATAATGGACTAAGTTTTTTTACAAGTCATCAGTTCCCAGATATTTAGCAATAGTATTCACATCTTTATCGCCTCTGCCAGAACAATTAATCACGAGTCGAGGACTACCTGTAAGTTGAGGACAAAGTTTTTCTAAATAAGCAAAAGCGTGGGCTGTTTCCAAAGCAGGAATAATTCCTTCTAGTTCTGAGAGTAGGCATAAGGCAGTGATCGCTTCTTGATCGGTAATGCTGTGATATTCTGCTCGACCAATATCTTTGAGATAACTATGCTCTGGACCAACACCTGGATAATCAAGACCAGCACTGATGGAGTGAGCCTCTACTACTTGACCTTCAGTATCTTGTAATAAGTAACTCATCGCACCATGAAGTACTCCGGGGCGACCTTCAGTTAGAGTTGCTGCATGTTTCCCCGAGATCACACTTTCCCCTGCTGCTTCCACGCCAATGAGTCGAATTGATTTGTCTTTAACAAAGTCATGGAAAAGACCCATTGCATTAGATCCACCACCCACACAGGCTAACAAAATATCAGGTAGTCCATCCCATTTCTCCAAACACTGGCGACGAGTTTCCCGACCAATGACCGCATGAAAATCTCTAACCATCATCGGATAAGGATGAGGCCCGGCTACTGAACCTAAAATGTAATGAGTATCGCTGACATTAGTTACCCAATCACGAATCGCTTCAGAAGTCGCATCTTTAAGAGTACCTGTCCCAGCAATTACAGGTTGCACTGTTGCACCTAAAAGACGCATCCGAAAAACGTTGAGTTTCTGTCTTTCCATATCTTGAACACCCATGTAAATGATGCACTCAAGACCAAATCTAGCGCAGACAGTAGCGGTAGCAACTCCATGTTGACCAGCACCTGTTTCCGCAATAATTCGCTTTTTGTTCATGCGAATTGCTAGCAGAGCTTGCGCTAAAGCATTATTGATTTTATGAGCGCCTGTATGGTTAAGATCTTCTCTTTTGAGATAAATTTGCACACCAGATCCATCGGGACGAGCATAGTGTTGAGTTAAACGTTCGGCAAAATAGAGAGGATTTGCTCTGCCGACATAGTCTTTGAGAAGTCCGTTTAATTCTTCTAGAAAATCTGGATCGTTGCGATATTGCTCATAAGCTGCTTCTAATTCTGCTAGGGCTGGCATAAGAGTTTCTGGAACGTATTTGCCACCGTAGATACCAAAACGCCCCAAGCGATCTGGTACAGAACTAGTATTTGAGCGATCGCTATGTAGAGGAGTTGACGTCATGGTAATAAAGTTTGAGCTGAATTGTGCAATCTAAAATATAAAATTTATTGTGCCACTTTCTTCAACAATTTTGCCAATTAACAATAACGTCAATTGATGCCCGTCAACTTTATTAATCAATCAAACTCATCAACTATTGAGCAACACTTAGATCTTGACTGAGATCTGGTCTCAGATATTGAGCCTCACGAAGATAGGAATGATGTATTTTTGATTGAGATACAGTTGTATTAACCTGCAATAAAACTCTAATGCAACAGGAAAGACTACCTGGAACTGACATTTGTTGAAGATCTAGCAGGGGGACTTGATTCCAACCAGGTCTTTTTCTAGCGATCGCCGCAGGAAAAATAGCATTTAAATCGGGAGTCGTTGTAAAAAAAACATAGCTAATATCTTCAGAGGCAAAACTATTTTGCGCTTCAATATCATCAAGGAGTTCTGTAACAGCACTTGCGATTTCTTGCTTATTATTTTGAGGAACGGTAATTGCGCCTCGAATGCCTCTTACTTTCCATTCCACAGTGAGTGCCCCCTAATATTGTCTAGTAGCAGATTTTATAGCTATTTTTATCTCAGTCTCAAGTCCATTATTGCAGGATAATTCCGAAAAAACGATTTCCAAGCCTAGTATTACAAAGAATTAGCGTTTACTAATTTTGAGGGTTTTATATGATACCTATATCTATGGTTTATATAACCACAGGGGTTGACCACTAGTAGTCAATTCAAAATCTAACCAATTAATAGTTGCACCAATTCGAGATTTAGTTTGACTTCTACCAGGAATAAAGCGATTGATGAAGGGTTTGGGTTCTTCAATATCAAAACATTCTGCTTTTTCAGGATCTAATCCTGCTAGTTCTGCTGCCCATCTTCTGGCATCTTCTTCTGTTCCGAGGCGATCTACGACACCTAGTTCTAAGGCTTGTTCTCCTGTAAAGATTCGACCATCTGCAAAGGTTTTCACTACTTCAACCTCAAGGTTACGACCTTCGGCAACTGTTCTGACAAACTGCTCATAACTATTATCGATTAGTGATTGAAGAATTGCCGATTCTGCTGGGGTTAATTGACGGTCGAAAGACAAAATATCTTTGTAAGGACCAGATTTAATTGTTTGAAAAGAAACCCCAATTTTATCGAGTAATTTCTCTAAATTATTACCTCGCAGAATAACCCCAATACTGCCAGTAATTGTTCCTGGATTGGAGACAATTTGCTTAGCACCCACACCGATATAAACTCCTCCAGAAGCGGAAATGTTGCCAAAGCTAGCTACTACCTTGACATCTTTTTCTTCTTGCAATCGTTTGAGAGCAGCATAAATCTCTTGAGAATCACCGACTGTCCCACCAGGAGAATCAATCCGCAGTAGTAAAGCTGGAAATTTTTTCTCTTCAACAACTTTAAAGGCTTTCAGAACTTGCTTACGGGTCTCTCCTGCGATCGCTCCTGTGATTTCGATACGTGCTACTTGTTTTTTGGTTTTTTTGTTGAAAGGCCAGATCATTAATTAAATTTGTGCGATCGCACATACTTATTGGTGGTTGCTATTGCAATTTTATGGGATCAAGGTTCTTAGGGATACCCAAACTTATACAAAAGGGTACTAAGATAACAGAAATATCAGGTTAATAAAAATACAATTTAAATTTACTTAATTTGAATATTAATTAAGTTAAGTAGCTAATAAGTCTATGGACTCCACCGTTAAAAATTCTAATGTTGCTGATAATCCCTTAATCTTCATTGCCCCTTTCTTTTTATGGGGAACAGCAATGGTAGCAATGAAAAGTGTTATCGAACACACTACCCCTTTTTTCCTAGCTGGTTTGCGTCTTGTCCCTGCGGGTATCTTAGTTTTGGGATTTGCCATCATTTTTAATCGACCACAGCCTAAAACTTTCAAAGCTTGGTTTTGGATTGTTATTTTTGCGATCGTCGATGCTGCCTTATTTCAAGGATTTTTGGCAACAGGCTTAGTTAGAACAAATGCTGGCTTAGGTTCAGTGATTATCGATTCTCAACCTTTGGTCGTAGCTCTTCTTTCTAGTTGGTTGTTCGGCGAAATCATCGGTCTTTTCGGCTTTCTTGGCTTGGCAATTGGGATTTTTGGAATTACTCTGATCGGTTTTCCCGATGATTGGATTTACGGCATTTTTCAAGGAGATTTTAGTGTAGTTCAGTTTGATTTATGGGGTTTGCTTGATAATGGTGAGTGGTTAATGTTGCTAGCCGCCTTAAGTATGGCGTTTGGGACAATCCTGATTCGTTATGTCTGCAAGCACTGCGACCCGATTGTCGCTACTGGTTGGCATATGATTTTAGGTGGCATTCCTTTGTTAATAATTTCTGCTTGGCAAGAATCTGATCAGTGGGTAAATTTGGCTGTGCCTGATTGGTTAGCTATTGGCTATGCAACAATTTTAGGTAGTGCGATCGCCTATGGTATTTTCTTTTATCTTGCTTCCAAAAATAATTTAACTAGTTTAAGTGCTTTAACATTTCTCACTCCAGTTTTTGCCTTGTTGTTTGGTCATTTGATTTTGGCTGAAGTGCTTAGCTCACTGCAAATGGCAGGAGTCGGTCTTACCTTAATTAGTATTTATTTAATCAATATGCGAGAAAAACTAGACTTTGGCACTAATCAACGAGAAAAAACGAAGCCTAGTTAAAAATATTTTGACCTAATCGATGGTATGCAAGACTTTGAAGAGAAAGGTTTTAAAATTGTTAGTGAGTTCTTACCTCATGATGTTGTCGCCAAAATATTGGGTGACTTAAAATCTGTTCAACTGAAATCTTCTCAAGGTGGAGTACGAAATATTGAAGCTAAGGTTGATTCTATCCAAGACTTAGTAAAGTCTGATTATTTAAGAAATCAAGCAGCCGCTTATTTGCCGAAAAACCCCAGTTTTATTCGAGCTATTTACTTTAATAAAACAGCAAACAATAATTGGTTAGTCCCCTGGCATCAAGATAAAACTATAGCTGTTTCTAAAAAGTTAGATTTAAAAGAATGGACAGCTTGGAGTATCAAAAATGATCAAATTCATGTTCAGCCACCATCGTCGATATTGAATGAGATGGTCACCTTCAGGATTAATCTTGATGATGTTACTCAAAATAATGGTTGTCTGCAAGTAATAGCTGGTAGTCATCAGCATGGCATTTTGCAGCAAAATGAAATTTCTGAACTAGTTTCAAAATCATCAATTACTCATTGCTTAGCTTCTAAAGGTTCGGCAATGGTAATGAAACCCTTGCTAGTTCATGCATCTGGTAAAGCATTAGTTCCTGATAATCGCAGAGTTTTACACATCGAGTATTCTTCGGCTACATTACCAGATGGTTTGAAATGGTCAACAGAATAGGGAAAAACAGATAGTAACTTCGACAAAATTAATAAGCTTATTGCTTGGCAAAAATAAAAACTTTTCAGCCAAAGACCTTGCGATATCCTGCATATCCTAAACCTAACAAAACTGCCAAAATTACTAAAAAAGTTCCAAAGGGTATGTAGGAAAATAACACAATATGAATTTTAGAGGCTAGCCAAGATAAAACCATAAACATACCTCCCAACATAGTTAAACCTTGAAGTGTGCGAAAAGCAGGAATTAATTGGAGAGGTATACGCAAAGAAGAAAGCCACAACGACACCATCAAATGATAAATTGGCAAGAACAGCAAAAAGAGATTCGCCTGTTTAACTATCTTTTGCCAACCATCAGTATTAGTAACATAGGCTAAATAACCAGATAGCAAAAGCATACTTACCATGGATATTCCCAAATTTATACTCAGTAAATAGGGTTCTTCCTTTTTACCTGGGATGAGATAACAAGCTAGATAAGTCATCCAAGGACTTGCTAGCAAAATTAAGATCAGAGGAATGTGATAGACCGCAATATTGCTAAATAACGCTTCTAAAGTCATGAGGATCTTATTTGGATTAAGCAAATCCATTATGGCTCAATCAATACACGAGCAAAATCCGATGTAACACTTAAAAACTTGATTACTCAAGATTTGAGGGGTTAAATCTATTTTTTGGTGCGGCAAAGATAATATAACCACATATCGTTTTGCCAAGCTAGATCTTGACTATCTTTAATCGGTTCATTTCCTTGCCAAGAATAAATCTCAATATTTTCAAACCCAAAGCTTAACTGTTGTAATTGTTCTTGAGCTTTTACGTAGTAAGTGTTTAATTTAAAATTATGCGATTCATCGCGAATCATTAAGTGTTGAGAATTCTCCAATAGCTCAAGATTAACTTGACGATTAAAGATCTTGAGCAAACCAAGCATAAATAAGTTGGTATAGGTTTTGAGTGGATTAAGGTTGAGCTGTTTTTTTGATGTAAACGCTTGAGTGATTGCTGTTAGGTTATGACTAGAGAAAAAAAAGAAACTACCAGTTTTTGCTACTCGATTGATTTCGTAGAGAATTTTAAGGCGATCACTATGATCAACATAATCAAGACCGTTAAAGCTAAATAAAATAAAGTCGAAGGTATTATCTGCAAACTGCACTAGTTTACGGGCATCAGCGACTTGGAAGAATACATTCGGAAAATCAACTTTAAACTTCTTGTGACAAGCTTTGATCATTGGCAATGAGTAGTCAACACCAATATATTCCTGAACTAGAGGAGCAAAATGCGAAGTAGTTCTTCCACCTCCAACCCCAAGATCTAGCATTTTCATTTTGTGCCAATCTGAAGCGAATAGTTTGAGAATAGCAGCTTCAGCAGGTTGGAGTTGATTAAGTTGAGAGTAGTAATCAACAATTCGAGAAGTTTCGTAGGTCTGTTTATTTTTTTGCTTAACTGACTTGGCCACTACTTCTATCTATCTAATATGTTTGTATTTTTAGATGTTGACTATGTTCCTAAAACTTCGATTTTAAAAATGCCGTCTGAAGGCTTAGATGCTGTGACGACATCCCATTGCAAACCAGCTAAGAAGCTTTGAGCAGAAAGAGTTTCAACTACATCAACTCCCCACTCTCCTGTTTGCAAAGAAGTAGGCGAATTAGATATCGTAGGAGTAGTTTTTTTGCCCCCCAAGAATAAAGTATCCGTCACTGTTTGTGATTCCGTCTGTCGCTTAGTGGACAAAACTTGACTACAAATTTGACCAACGTCTGCGGCAGTAAACTCAGCATTTGCAAAGATGATTTCAACTGTCCAGTGAGGATTATCAATTAATTTGGCGCTGATGTTGGCATGTTCGGTTAAACCGTCAATGAAAATTTGAGCAAATTCTGCTCGACTTAAGGCAGGTAATTCGTTGTTAGTTAAATTGAAATTATGGGAGAGAAGCATTCTTCCCTGGTTGCTTTTAGAAGCTTGGTCTTGTTGATCGTTCGTCATCGCTGAACAAATTAAAATAAGCTAATTATTGCGTTTTAAGGTTGTATTTTCCCAAAACTAGTAACCATATTACATCCTCAGATTAATTGAGTGGTGATTATTTTGACACCAAGATTAGTTAATGCTTTCTACAGAAGAACTTTCTACTGGTCTAACAATTGTGTCTTCATCTTTTTGAGTTGGTTTAAAAATTGCAGCGATCGCCTTATCTAAGTTTTCTGCCATCACAATTTGATTTTCGTAAACCACAATTACTCTAGCTAAAGTCGGTAAACTATTTTCTTCGGCTTCAATATAGAGAGGTTCAACATATAGCAAAGACTGCTCAATCGGAATAATTAACAAATTACCCTGGGTCGCTCTTGATCCTTCGCGATTCCAGAGCGAGATTTGCTGCGAAATAATCGGATCTTGATTGATCAGCGCCTCAATTTGGTTAGGGCCGTAAACTAGTTTTTGTTTAGGGAACTTATATAACAATAATTTGCCGTAATTCTCACCATCAGAGCGAGCAGCCAGCCAAGCAATTAGGTTAGGGCGACTAGTGGGAGTATAAGGGTGCAATAAGATAAACTCTTCTTCTTTTGCAGTGGGCAACTTCATAATCAGATAATAAGGCTTAACAGGTTGAGATTCTGAAGCGTAAATCTCTTTGGGGATTTGCCATTGGTCTTCTCGATTATAAAAAACCTGGGCATCCGTCATGTGATAGGTAAGCAAGCTCTCTGATTGAATACTAAATAAATCTTCGGGATAGCGAATATGCGATCGCAAACTAGGGGGCATCGCTTCTAAAGACTTGAACAGATTGGGAAATACTTTTCTCCAGGTATGAATAATCGGATCTTGAGAATCAGCAACATAGAAACTAACATCGCCATTATAGGCATCGACAACAACTTTAACTGAGTTGCGGATATAGTTGAACTCATTGCTACCAGGATCTGAATAGGGATAGCGATCGCTAATGGTATAAGCATCAATAATCCAGTAAAGATGATGATCTTTTTGCCTGTCACTTGTCGAGGTATCTGCGGTAACTAAATAGGGGTCGCTATCGTAGCGCAGCCAAGGAGCAATTTTAGCGACACGGCTACTGATATTGCGTCGTAAAAGTAGCTTGGTATCAGTCTTAAAATTATTGGTGAATAGCATCTGCCAATCTTTAAGATATTCAGCAAAAAGTAAGCGCAGACCATAATTTTTGATTTGAATGCCACCTTTGCCGTCATAGATGTTATAGACATTCTCTTCACCACTCGGAAAGTCAAGTTCTTGAACCTTCGTCTTGGTCATAATGTAATTGTTGGTCATCTCCCCATAGTAAATACGAGGATTTTCTAACGGCAGACTGTCGCGAATAGTCTGGTCAGAAACCGTCAGTCCACCAGTATCTGAGGTCGTAGCCCCAATATCTTTTACATAATAGAAGGGCAAACCACCCGCATCAGTACGATTAACTGGTGAGAGGGTAAAACCATAGCCATGGGTATAAATTAGATGTTTATTAACCCAAGTTTTAGCCCTATCAGGAACCGATTCATAATCTAGTTCACGAGCAGTAATGATTACTTGTTGTTTATTCTTGCCTTGATCAGAATTGAAAATATAGCGATCTATATCAGCATCCAAAAATTCATAGTAAAGACGAATTTGCTGTAATTGCCGATTGGTTTTCAGAATCGGGCGAGTATCCCAAATTCTCACATTGTCGAGAGTCAGATCGTTTTGCGCTAAGTCACTAGCAGTCAATTGCCCTTGAGGATTAAAAGTTTGAGCTTCAATTGCATCTAAATTAAAAGCCTTGCGAGTTAGGTTAATGCTTCTGGTTAAATAGGGCTTTTCTAAAGCTAATTCATTAGGTTGAACTCGAAATCTTTGAACCAGGTTACTAGCTAGTTGTCCTGATAAGAGCAACACAACATAGATACTGAGAGGGAATAAGACCTTGAGATTGAACTCAGGAAATAAAAGAGCATGATGTTCAATAAAATTGGTCTTACCTTTACTGGGCAGAACTGAGTTGTGATCAACTCGAAAATTAGAGCTAATACTCTGCCAAACAAACCAAATTGCGATCACCACAGCAACGATACTCAAACCAGTTTCTACAGGTAATTGAAGATTAACTTCTTTAAATCCTCCGCCATAGCTCACTCCTTGCTGAGAATATAAAAGTTGATAGCGATTTAGCCAATGGTGCATAGCCATAGCTATCAGAGCTAGACCACTTAAAAACAATAAATGACGGAGTTGCCAACTAGAAAAACCAGGAAACTTACCCTCTGAAAAACTATTACCTGATAATAAATAATATAAAAAAACAATAATTAAACTAGTTGCCATCAAACCGAGTAACCATAGAGAAATTAGGTTTAAAACAGGTAAGTCAAAAATATAAAAACTAATATCTCGACCGAATTGCGGATCTGAGTAATCAAAACTAGTTGGTTGTAAATAGGCTAATACTTGAATCCAATTGCTAGCAACCAAGGCACTCAACAGAATTGTGAAGAGCACAGCGATCGCCCTAAGCGCAAATTTAGTGTTGGTCAAGATCCAGATCGAGATCCCTAAGACTAAACAAAAAATCAAGCCGAGATGATTGACAAGATCAGCATTATTCGGACTAATAACTTGAATAAAATCGACTAGAGTAATGTTTAATCCTGCTTGGCGGTTCCAGAGCTGAAAAATTAATTTGCCATAACAACCCAGCAATAGCGAAAGACTACTTGTAGCAAAAACAATTAACAGAAATAAAAGCGGAAGCCGAATAATTGGCTGACGAATTGCAAAATATTTTTGACGATTACCAATATTTTTTTGAACAGTTGCCGAGTTTGCAAATTTGGGCAACTTTCGCTGAGTACCACTTAGATAAGGCACAGTATTTTTTACCCATCCTGATCGATAAATCCATTGCCAGCCCTGCTTCTCGGCTAAAGATAAATTACCCCAGAAAAATAGAGCAGAGGGAATAAAAACAATCAAGCTAAGAATAATTTGCGTTTGTCTTTGTTTAAGCCAAACTGAGAGATAACCAACTTCTTGAAACCATAGCCAGTCGACAACTGTCCGAGATATGAACTCCAAGACTAGTCCCAAAACTATAATTATGGCGATCGCTTTAATTAACTTGTTTGAAAAAAGTCTCATTGTTTGAACTGGCAATAGTCTTGGCTACAAAAGATTTCAGCTAAAAAAGCTAATAGCTTTGTTATACCAGTAAACAAAGTTAATGCAACTTATTTGCTGTTACACCAAGACTCTCCTCTCAAAGATCAAACTAGATATCATCTTCTTAATTTTTCTCGTTCTCAACAGTCGAAGATTTATGTCCCCAAAAACCAGCATACTTAATAACTTCAATATCCCCCAACACCTTAGTTTGACAAGCTAAGCGACGGTTTTGGGCAAGATTATGAGGAGGAAGAGATCTTCTAGTGCGATCGCGCCAATTCGCTTCAGAAACCTCACCGATAATTTCGACCGCGCAGGTACCACAACTTCCTAATCCACGACAGTTAATATATTTAGAGTTGCCATTATGCAAGTCTAATTTTCGTTTCAACAAAACTTGACGTAGATTAGCACCATATTCACAGTTAAGTGTTTGTCCTTGAAAAATTACTTTTGGCATAAATTTTAGGTTTAAATTCCCATAATTATCCCAAAAATCAAACCACTAGACGTATCTCAAGAATTCCCCACCGAAACAAAGTCAGAAAGGAATACTCTTTTTTAGTTTATTCTCATCATTTTGAGAGAAAATTTTGCTACTCTTCAGATCAACTGTTTCCCAATCTTTATGAAATCAATAGCCATTTTCAAGAGATACAAACCCTTATTGAGCTTGCTAATTTTTGGTTTTTTCTGCTTGATAATTAAGGAACAAATTTCCGATCTAAATTATCAAGAAGTTGTACTTAGTTTGTCAACAATTAAACAACAAAATATTTTTTGGGCAATTATTTATACATTAGCTTGCTATTCAATAATGGCTAATTACGATTTAATTGCTTTTCGACACTTGAATTATAAACTAGACAATTTCAAAAGTATCACTACCGCTTTTAGTAGCTATTCGATTAGTAACAATACGGGTTTTGCTTTACTTATTGGAGGAGGGATTCGTTATTATTTTTATAGCTATTATGGAGTACCTAATCAAATTATTGCTCAAATAATTCTGATGAGTAATTTTAATTTCTGGTTAGGATTTGTGACTTTAGGAGGAATTACTTTTACTATCAAGCCAATTGTAATTCCTACAATTTTACAGACCTCATTAATTACAGTGCGACCGATTGGGATTATTTTACTCCTATGCTTTTTTCTTTATATTTATGCATCTTGTAAACAAAAAAATTTAGAGATTAAAGGAAAAAAATTAATTATTCCTTCTTGGCGAATATCGAGCAATTTAATTGTCATTGCATTTTTGGATCGGGCGATCGCTGCATTAGTCCTATTTACCTTATTGCCAGCCCAGAACAATATTAGCTATGGAGACTTCTTTAGCATTTACTTTTTAGCAGTTCATGCTGGCATCATGAGCCATATTCCTGGGGGAATAGGTATTTTTGAAGCTGTAATTATTTATTTATTACCCCAAACTATCAATACTACTGAGGTTCTCGGCTCCCTAATTGCTTTTCGGACAATTTATTACCTCTTACCTTTAGCAATTGCATGTATCTTAATTGTCATTCACGAAATCAGGAAAAAAGATTTAGCAAATTACTAAAATCAACTTAATTAAGCGCTTAATAAAAACATTAGCCATAAGTTTAAATATAATCAGACTAATCAGTCACAACTATAGCCAATAAACTGAGTACAAATATTTACTAACATAGCTAATTTTAAAGAAAAATAATAGTTCGAAGATTATCTAAACCTAATAAGAAAAAATTCAAATAACACTATTTGTCAGCAAATCAAGGACAAAAAAAGAGTAACCCTGAATAAAATAAATTTCAATAATTACTCAAATTAAATACTTTCGAAGAACTAATTAGGTAATATTCTGAAAAATAAATATCCAGTAGTTACACATACAAGATATCGTCATTGATTTAACCTCATCGTAAGGCTGTCTACATTAATTTGACATCGGAAAATTCAACTAACTTACCTTGATATTTTGCCAATATTTGGCAACTTCAATCAGATTGGAACAATACCAAGAATTAACTCTCATCTGATGACATAATTTTGGGTACTCGAAAATAATCCCCATCTTGTTCTGGTGCAGATTTTAACAAATCTGGCTTATTCGGAAATGGTTCCAATTTATCGGCACGAGTAATGTTGCTAGTTTCAATCGCTCTTGTGGTCGGTTCAACATCATTGGTGTCTAACTCTTGCAGTTGCTCAAAATAGTCCAAAATACTATTTAGTTGCGTTGTAAACTGTTGGGCTTCATCTGAGGTAATATCTAATCTAGCAAGGTGAGCAACTTTATTAACTTGTTCGCGATCAATCATGGTGATTATTGCAATTTACCGATTTAAAGATTAACTGTTCCTAAATTAAAACACGAAGCAATCGAGTATCAATCACAACAATAGCCAAAATTAATTATTTTCAGTAAGTAGGACAAAAACTATTATCAAGCAAACATCAATGAATACCCAGTATTTTGCGACTGTCGCTCGTGGACTAGAAGAGATAGCCGCTCAAGAGCTTCAGAATTTGGGCGCCCAATCAGTAAAGGTTTCATTTACTGGCGTATATTTTCAAGGCGATCGCGAACTGCTCTATCGCGTCAATTTATGGAGCAGAATTATTTTTCGCGTTTTAGTACCGATCGCTAAAGTCAAAAGTTTTAACTCTCAGCAGCTATATCGAAGTGTTCAGCAAATCGATTGGGCAGAATATTTAGACCCAGATATGACCCTAGCCGTAACCTGTAGTGGCAAAAACAAGCAACTAAATCACAGTCACTTCACAGCATTGCAAGTTAAAAAAGCGATCGTCGATCAACAACAACAAGCTTTTGGACAGCGTTCTGATGTCGATACAGAAGAACCAGATTTACTAGTTAATGCTCATATCGATAATAATCGCTGTGTCCTCAGTTTAGACAGTTCAGGAGGCAGTCTCCATCGTCGAGGTTATCGACCTGCTGTTGGTCTTGCCCCTTTAAAAGAAACTTTGGCGGCTGCTCTAATTGACCTTTCTAATTGGACACCAGAATTAGCATTTTACGATCCTCTCTGCGGTTCAGGTACTTTACCAATCGAAGCAACGATGAAAGCGCTCAATATTGCGCCAGGGCTAAATCGAGATGGCTTTGGTTTTCAAAATTGGCTGGACTATGACCGTGATCTGTGGGAGCAACTGCTTACCGAAGCCCAAGACCAGCAAAAAAACCATCTGGAAGTTCCCATTTTAGGCAGTGATAGAGATCCAGAAGTACTACAACAAGCTCAAGAAAATGCTGAAAATTGTCAACTTCATGATTACATTCAATTCTTACATCAAAATTTAGATCAAGCAGAACCACCAGCTAAGCATGGAGTTATTATCTGTAACCCTCCTTATGGTGAGCGTCTAGGCAATACCGAAGAACTAGAGTCACTTTACAAGTTATTAGGAGATATTTTTAAACAGCGTTTCACTGGCTGGACGGCTTATATACTTACAGGAAGTAAACATCTCAGCAAAAAAGTAGGCTTAAGGACATCCCAAAGAATTCCTATCTTTAATGGTTCTTTGCCCTGTACCTTACTTAAATATGAACTATATTAAGTTGAATTATTAGGTATTTATCTCTTCATGGTAGATTCAAAGCTATAAATTCAAGTTCAAGGCTATAAATTCAAGATAGCCCCAGGAACAAAATATCCACAGCAAAACACAAGCAAAACAATAATTTGGGAATGGGACAGATTAAAGTCGGGTTATTATTCGGTGGTTATTCAGGAGAACATGAAGTCTCGATTATCTCAGCACAAGCGATCGCCTCAGCTTTTACTGAAGAAGAAAATCCGCAAAAATATCAGATCATACCCTTTTACATCGATAAAAAAGGTAATTGGCACGATAGTAAAATCGCTCAACAAGTACTTAACTCAGGTCAATCAATCGACCCTGACCATACTCAGCGCTGGAATTTTCCCTCTCAATTAGCCGACATCGATGTTTTCTTTCCCATTTTGCATGGTCCTAATGGAGAAGATGGCACTATTCAAGGTCTATTTAAACTCATGCAAGTTCCTCACGTTGGTAGTAGCGTCCTTGGTTCTTGTGTGGGAATGGATAAAATTGCGATGAAAGCAGCATTTAAAGATGCTGGACTTCCCCAAGTAGATTATGTAGCAGTTTCTCGCTCCCAAGTCTGGTCTAGTCCTTGTTCCGATGGGCATTCCCTTGCGCCTGGCGGCGACGCGGGTTCCCATCTTTTTCCCAAACTTTGCGACGATCTTGAAGCCGCGATCGACTATCCTTGCTTTGTTAAGCCCGCTAATTTAGGTTCATCTGTCGGCATTGCCAAGGTTCGCAGTCGTCAAGAGCTAGAAGCTGCCTTAGATAATGCAGCCGGCTATGATCGTCGCATTGTCGTCGAAGCCGGAGTAGTCGCTCGCGAAGTTGAATGTGCTGTTTTAGGAAACGAGAATCCTCAAGTCTCTGTAGTTGGCGAGATCAGCTTTACCAGCGACTTCTATGATTATGAAACCAAATATACGGAAGGTCGTTCTCAATTACATATCCCCGCCCAATTACCTCAAGAAATCGTAGAGCAAATCCAAACCATGGCAATTGAGGCTTTTCAAGCTGTTGATGCTTCTGGTTTATCTCGGGTCGACTTTTTCTATGTAGAGGCAACTGGAGAAATTTTTCTCAATGAAATCAACACGCTTCCTGGCTTCACTGCCTTGAGTATGTACCCACAATTGTGGGCAGCATCAGGGATAAAATTCCCCGAACTAGTTGATCAGCTAATAGGCTTTGCTCAAGAACGTTTTCAAGAATCAGAAAACTAAAAACTAGATATCTTAACGAATAGACAAATTAGTCAGCTGAGTTTTGCTGACTAATAAGACTCCACCAAACTAAGATAATTAGTTCAAGTAAGCAAACAAATTACAAACTATAAACCAATGCCTTGAGGTTCAGGAAGCTTTAAGTTAATTGTGCTAGAGCCTAATAAATCTTGCCAGACCATTTGCTTGTTATCATTGTCTTCGCGAAAATCCTTCTCAAGGACAACATTCACGGCATCTATCCACAAATCATGATCTATTAATTTTTGAACATTGTAGGTAGAAAACTTTAAACTTTTAGAATCATTAGAATTCTCCTTCACCCTGACTAGTACACCAGAAACAAAGGTAGGTGATGCTATTTTCTTACCATTATCGCAATAAACTTTAAGATGCCACTTGTAAGGGCTATTAATTGCTAAATCTGGCTTAGTTTTGGGCAAAACAGCAGAAACATATGAATTTCCTTGAGGAACAGATAAGTTGTAGCGAGTTATATCTTCACCCGATTGATCAACTATCGAGAATTCTAGTTTACTAATTTTTGATTGGCTGTAGGGTATATAAAACCAAAATCGGGGATGAGATTTGGTTGTTAGGCTCAGATTAGATTTCGGAGCGATCGCAGTTAAAGGAGTCCTAACATAGGGACAAGAACCTCGACTTTCTCCAGCAGTTTGCTGACCAGAACGACCCAGAGAAGTAAAATCTAGCGGCTCCTCCGTTTCTTCTGATTGAACAAGACTTGGCTGTTTTTTCCCTGCTGTGTTTTGGTCATTATCCTCTTGATTAGAGGTTTCTGACGTTAAATTTATCTTAGAATCACTAACAACTTTCTTTTCAACCTCGACAACAGTCTGAGCCTGAGAAGGTTGCTGTAAAAATCCAGCAGCCATAATGCCAAACAAGCAACTGAGCAAAACACTTCGCTTATTAAAAAGAATCTTTGGTAAATAACCCACGATTGTAATCAGTAATTAGTTATACGAAAAACCATAACCATAAACTTATCATCAAAATAATCTTAGCGGAATACAACAATAAGTCTTTAGGGGAAATCTTTAGAATTATCTTCTCAAATTCGAATTATTTGCTAAAACTCAACCTTTTCATAACCTTTTTCAAAAGCAAAACGAACTAGCTGAGTTCTATTTTCTAAATTCAGTTTATTCATAATATTGCTCAAATGGGTTTGTACCGTTCTCGGACTAATAAACAGACGCTCACTAATATGCTTATTAGTAAATCCTTGAATAACTTCCCAAAAAACTCTTGCTTCAGCAGGGGTTAGCGGTAAAGGATCTGGGCGCCGATCAAGACCATTATCAATATTATTTTTTGGCTCTGCTTGTAATTTTTCCCTAGACATTGATTCTAGAAGATGGATAATTTCTGAATTAATACGACGAGATTTTTCAATTAAACCTTCAATTTTTGCCAGTAATTCCTTAATTTCAAAAGGCTTAGTCAAATAATCATCGGCACCAATGGAGTGACCTTGTACACGATCTTCAATATCATCCCTAGCCGACAAAAAAATAAACGGTATCAATTGACCAGAAGGCTCAGCTCTTAATCGACGACAAAATTCAAATCCATCCATTTCTGGCATAGAGACATCGGAAATAACCAAATCAGGAGCATTTTCGGTAAAAGATTGTATAGCTGCATTACCAGAAGATGCCTCGGAGACTTGATAACCTTTTTTTTCAAGAGCAGTTAATAAAACAGCTCTTAAATTTCTGTCGTCGTCTACGATGAGAATTTTTTTCATAACTATCTGAGTATCGGTCGGTTTATATAGAACTCTTGGAAACTGACTATTAAGAAAGTTGTTTGAAGATTATTTTTGGCTAGATCTATTTTAAGGGGATTAATCCACAAATAGTGTTGTGCAAGATAAACTTAGGAATTCATGAACAGTACTCAATTATCTGTCGGCACGAACATAAATTTTGTTTCCTAAGAGTGAAACAACATGTTATTATCGTCTTTGCTTGATCTTTAAATAAAGATGAACAAAACGGGGCGTAGCGCAGCTTGGTAGCGTACCACTTTGGGGTAGTGGGGGTCGTGGGTTCAAATCCCGCCGCTCCGATATATTATGAACCTTCTCTTTGAGAAGGTTTTGTTTTTGGAGAAATATTTTTTATTTTGGTCAACTTAACTCCTACAAGAAATAAAAACTAATTATGTCGTAACTTTGACAATATTTTCTGTTACATTTATTTAAGATTTAGCTTGTTTATAAAAGTTAAGAGTTCAGAAGATTGGCGTTCTTCTAAATTTTGGGTTCGAACTCTTGAACTTCAACGGTATGTAGTTGCAATCAAGTTGGTAACAAACTCGAAATCTATCAATTTTGGCTGACATATAGAAAAAACTTGAGAAACAACCTTACAATAAATCAAGAGTTGCCAACACTTTTAATTAATTTATTCAGAATAATTACATGACCGACGTTCCCGTCTCTCGTATCCGTAACTTTTCTATCATCGCGCACATCGACCATGGTAAATCAACCTTGGCAGACAGAATGTTGCAAGACACTGGGACTGTTGCCCAAAGAGAAATGAAAGAGCAATTTCTCGATAGTATGGATCTGGAAAGAGAACGAGGAATCACCATCAAACTTCAGGCAGCTCGAATGAACTATACTGCCAAAGATGGTCAGGATTACATCCTAAATCTGATTGATACTCCAGGGCATGTCGATTTTTCTTATGAAGTATCGCGATCGCTAGCTGCTTGTGAAGGTGCACTTCTTGTTGTTGATTCTTCTCAAGGAGTAGAAGCTCAAACCCTAGCTAATGTCTATTTAGCGATTGAAAACGAGCTAGAAGTTATCCCCATTCTCAACAAAATTGACTTACCAGGTTCTGAACCAGAAAGGGTAGCTAACGAAATCGAAGAAGTAGTTGGTCTAGACTGCTCTGATATTATTCATGCTTCGGCAAAAGCAGGTATTGGCGTAACAGATATTCTCGAATCTATCGTTCAAAAAGTTCCACCACCAGCAGATACAGTAGATCAACCTCTAAGAGCTTTAATTTTTGATAGTTACTATGATGCTTATCGTGGAGTTATTGTTTATTTTCGTGTCATGGATGGCAGGGTTAAAACAGGCGATAAAGTCAAGTTGATGGCATCGGGCAAGGAGTATGAAATTGATGAGCTAGGGGTTCTTTCTCCTACTCAAATTAGAGTAGATGAGCTTCATGCTGGCGAGGTAGGTTATTTCGCAGCTGCGATCAAAACTGTTGAAGATGCGAGGGTCGGCGATACAATCACGATGGCTAATGCTCAGGCAGATGAACCTTTGCCTGGCTATACCGAAGCAAAGCCAATGGTTTTCTGTGGTTTGTTTCCCACTGATTCGGATCAGTACCCTGATCTCAAAGATGCCCTGGAGAAGCTCAAGCTAAACGATGCAGCTTTATCATATGAACCAGAAACATCCAGCGCGATGGGTTTTGGTTTCCGTTGTGGTTTCTTGGGTTTATTGCATATGGAAATTGTCCAAGAAAGATTAGAAAGAGAATACAATTTAGAGCTGATTACCACTGCACCTTCAGTAATTTATCGAGTAACTACTGTTGATGATGAAATATTATCAATTGATAATCCCTCATTGCTGCCCGATCCTCAAAAAAGAACAAAGATTGAAGAACCTTATATTAAGGTCGAAATCATTACTCCTGAATCTTTTGTTGGTACTTTGATGGAGTTATGCCAAACTTGTCGCGGTGAGTTTAAAGATATGAAGTACTTTACTCTCAATCGAACTTGTCTAATTTATGAACTGCCTCTTGCTGAGGTTGTCACCGATTTCTTTGATCGGATGAAATCGCGATCGCGTGGCTATGCCAGTATGGAATATAACCTGATTGGTTACCGAGAAAACCACTTGGTTAAATTGGATATTCTCGTTAATAAAGATAAAGTCGATGCTCTCTCAACGATTGTCCACCGAGATAAAGCCTATTACGTCGGTCGTGCATTAGCCGAAAAACTCAAAGAGTTAATTCCTCGCCATCAATTTAAAGTGCCTATCCAAGCTTCAATTGGCTCAAAAGTTATTGCCAGTGAACACATACCTGCATTACGTAAAGATGTCCTTGCCAAATGTTACGGCGGAGACATTTCCCGTAAGAAAAAATTACTACAAAAGCAAGCTAAAGGTAAAAAACGGATGAAAGCAATTGGGACTGTTGACGTTCCTCAAGAAGCTTTCATGGCAGTTTTAAAAATTGACTCCTAAAGTGACACCGAATAACAGAAGATAAAAACTGAAAAAATTAGGATCTCGACAACTTAAGCCATAGCAATTTCTCTAGCTACCGCACAAGTTTTGATAGAAAGTGACCCAACAGAAAAACAGCCCTAAAAATATTGGCAAGCAGAGATTTTCATCTCAATAAGAAAATCACTAAATCAAAGTAAAACTGCTATCCTTTATAAACTTAAGGCTGTTTTTTATTTAAAAATATCTAAGTGAGATTAGATATTTCTAGTCTGGAAAACGTGAAGCTTTAATTTCTGTTTCCAATTGAATTGCAAACTCTGTATCACTAGGTGGAATAAGAAGATCTTGTACTCCATCTCCGCCACCACCATCGACATTAACAACTTCAAAAGTTGCCGTTTGATCCCTAACTAAAGCTGAATCCGCAAAATCGATAGGAACAAGGATGTAGTCATTTGGATTGTTGGGATCATACAAATTTGCAGGGATAGTTACCTGAATGTTGCCATTCTCTAATTTAGTAGCAGTAACCCCATTGAGTACCTCAGTATCCGAGCCAGAAAATAAGTCTTCTCCAAGAAAATAATTAGTGAAATCATTGCCCTCTAAGGAGATATCAATTTCAATAGTCGCTTCAGATTCCGACTTACCATTAACGCGAACGGGAAGGTAGTAAATACTATCTGTTAAAGGATTAATCTCTTCAATCTGGGGATCTACCAAATCTACTACAGGTGAAAGTTTGATCTGAATATTATCTAAGAAGTTACCGACCGTATTATCGCCGCCACCCGTACTAACAGCCTGGAAAGCAAATCGATACTTTTTGGAAAATGCTGGACCTGTCCAGGTATCAGAATATTTTGCCCAACCATTAGCTAAAGAGGTTGTAGAAGCACTGGTATCACTTATACTCCCAGTAACGGGTGTTATTCCTGTAATACTGCCGTTATTAGAAGTTGAGATCGTTGCAGAATAAAGTTTGTCACCAGCAAAAGTGGGTCCTGTCCAATCTGCTGGGTCAGAAATAAATACCTCAGCTATATCGCTGATGTCAGCTCTGGAACGACCACGATGAGAAGCAGACCAAGGAATACTTTCATTAGAAAAAACTAAAATATCTTGATAAAGTGCCGAATCAGCCTGAGCATTTAACTCAGCAAAGCTGTTTCCTTCAGCAGCTTGAACTCCCAGAAAACCACCACCCCATATCTCAACTAGACGATTAAATGGATTACCATCAGCATTTCTAAATCTGCCATTCCCAAAACCTCTATATCCAGTAGTCGGATGAGTTGAAAACCAACCTTCTAAAGTGCTTTCATCACCAGGAATATAGCCATCTAGACTATACCAAGTAAGTTGAGGATTATCACCTGGAAGGGTAAAGCCAGGATTAACCAAAGCTCTAGTAGGCACAGGAACAGAAGGAGCTTCAATTACTGGTGCCGCATTGCTTTCAATTGCTAATCCGCCCGCGATTATGGCTCCTAAAATACTAACGCTACTAAGTTTTTTAATACTAAGATTTTTAGACATTCTAAGTTAATTATTCTAAATTATGTGTAGAGAGCTATTATTCGTTAAATAGTTTTTAATCTTGATTAATTTTCTCGTAAGAAATTTATTATTGATTAAAATAACGATAACAATAGCTAATATAACCTTGACAACTATTGAATGTAAACGAGAGAAACACTATAGTTTTTGTGACAAAAGCATATATATTGGGCTTACTTCTTAAAGCTAATACGAGGATTATTCAATAAAATCATAAATACATATTTATGTATGTATTCACACTAAATTAAAAATATTTTCGAAATAAACTTACATATTTTATAAGTAAAAATACTTGTTTTAGTAAGTCATCAAGATAATTAATTAAAAAATAGTGCCAAGATAAAATGCAAGATTTTACCCACAACCCAAAATAGTATTAATTTTTTTAGGCAAAAATTACCTTTTCATAAAAATGAATCTTGAAATCGCTGAAAGATCAAAACGCTTAATTATGGAGTTGCCAAAATTATTCTTACTCGTGTCATTTGATCTATTCTTGTGAACTTTTTTGGCTATCCAAAAATAGCCAACTAATCTAGTCCCCAAAATCACTCATTAATCCTGACTCTATTGACCGAAAAGTGATCCACTAAATAAACACTCATTACAAAGATTCTAGTTTAGGGACTTTTAACAATTATCGTGATGAGATGCCCATTTTTCTCTTGAGAACAAACAGTTTCTCGAAAAAAAATAAAAATCAGCAAGTTAATTTGGAAACAGCTACCTAAACAAGGATAATTAACATTGTACTAGTAGCTAACTAGCTAAAAAAGTTATTATTTTTTGACAATACAATGCTGGCAAAAAGAATTCTGCCTTGTCTTGATGTAAAAGCTGGAAGAGTAGTAAAAGGAATTAATTTCGTTGACTTGAAAGATGCTGGAGATCCTGTCGAACTAGCAAAAGTTTACAATGATGCAGGAGCAGACGAGTTGGTTTTCTTAGATATCACGGCAACTCACGAAGACCGAGATATTATCCTAGATGTAGTTTATCGCACTGCTGAACAAGTATTTATTCCACTCACTGTGGGTGGTGGTATTCAAGCTGTCGATGATGTCAAAAAGTTATTGAGAGCAGGAGCGGACAAAGTTAGTATCAATTCTGCGGCAGTGAGGGATCCAGATTTAATTAACCGAACTAGCGATCGCTTTGGTTGTCAGTGTATTGTCGTTGCGATCGACGCTCGTAAACGCAATGATCCAAACAATCCTGGGTGGGATGTTTTTGTTCGTGGCGGTCGCGAAAATACTGGGAAAGATGCAGTAGCTTGGGCAAAAGAAGTAGCTACCAGAGGTGCTGGAGAACTTTTAATTACCAGTATGGATGCAGATGGAACCCAAGCTGGCTATGACTTAGATTTAACTAGGGCGATCGCTAAACAAGTCGAAATACCCGTGATTGCATCAGGAGGGGCAGGTAATTGCGACCACATATACGATGCGCTAAGCGAAGGAAGAGCTGAGGCAGCTCTATTAGCCTCACTACTTCACTACGGTCAATTGAGCGTTCAAGAAATCAAACAATTCCTACAGCAAAAACAAATTCCAGTTCGTTCCTAGTGAACAGCAATTCTATAGTAAATCTTAAATTGTATATTTTTGCTAATTAACAGCAAAAATATGTACTAGAATATAGAAGATTTTACATTTCGTAAGAATGCTGATTCCAATTCTCATAATCGACGTTGCGCTAGTAGCTTGGGCTTTGCATCTTATGCAGGAAGCCTTTGATTTGCAAGAATTCTCACTTATGCTTGCTGGAACCTTAGTGGCGACCTCTGCTGCGGCGATGATGTTTGTGTACTTCTTAATGGGCAACTGCCTAGATAAAATAGTATAGTCTCATCATTTTTGTTATAAAAGTTTTTTCAAAAATTACAAATCTCTATCTTTCTCTCTGTTTACTGCAGTATTTAAACAACGAGTTAGGTTGATTTCTTCTCAGAATCCTAGAATTTTACAAATCTCAAGTATCTAACCAACTCTATTCGCAGGTTTGGCAAAAAAGATTAAAGAAACAGTGATTACCTTGTGAATCTCCAACTTTATTTTGTAGGGTGCATACAATCTACACAATAGAATTTAGGCACCAACTACAATCTTAAATTAGAGCGTCAATTACTATTGACCAAATTTAACTAGCTTTAGAAGTTAAAGAAAATTTATAGTAATGCTGTATTTGCCGATAATGCGAGCTATTAATAGTTTTCTGGAAAACACTAATTGTGCAAGATTGAAGTTTACTCCACTCTGACCTCAGAGTAATTTACCATCACAATAACACTCGAACCAATTGAGAAACTAATTATAATCAAAGCTTTAGATAGCACAAATAAGGATAATCATATTCAGATACAAATATCCATCTAATCACTAATGAGAAATGATTAATCCAATTAGATAAAACAGTCATCACTAAAAAAACACAACTGCATTGAAAATAATAAAAATTAAGCGGATGAGGGGAATCGAACCCCTAGCTTTAGCTTGGAAGGCTAAGGTATTACCACTATACGACATCCGCAATCGCTAGCCTTAATCAGCGAACTTCATATTAACAGATAATTGGGTGCATTCGTCAAGTATTCAAAATAAATCAAGTCATTGCAGCTCAATCATCGTATTAACAGCTCAAACAAGCGGAGTATGACCAACTTCGATAATTGCTGATTTAATCAGATCTTCAGTGAGATGGCTGGTAATTAACAATGTCTTGCTCACTAAATCAACATCAATAGCCGCATTGTCATCTTTTTTCAAGATCGCCTCTCGTACTGTGTCGACACAGCCCTCACACATCAAACTAGGAATGTTTATTTGTAGTTGCAAATTTATTTCTCTCCCTAAAAACAGTCTAATTTTGATAGCTTAAGTGTGATGATAGTGATTCATATTGACCAATCACCACAAGAGTTAGCAATAACCGCTTAGCAAACTTAATTAAATAGTAACTAGGCTCTCTAAAGCCAATTTATCAATTAGGCGATCGCAATCAAAATGTTGTTCCATAAGCTGAATTACTCTTTTCACCTTAACTGCTTCTCGAATAGGCACGCGACCAAATGCAGCATCAACAACTTCTACTGTTGTCAAAGTATCAGAATCTACAGCCAAAATCGGAATCTCCAAATCTTCTGCTCGCTCTAAGATAAAAGACTTGGGTGCAACATGACCAGTCAAAATTAAACAATTAGTTGCTGTTTCGAGGGCAGCCATCTGTAAATCAGTGCGATCGCTACCTGTAACCACAACCATATTCGTTCTCTGCCTAAAATATTCCAGCGCAGAGTTCACATTCATCGCACCGATAGTTAAACTCTCAACCATCAAGTCTAAGCGATTAGAACAGCATAATACTTGCGCTTTTAAACGCTGAGAGAATTCCCGCACACTCACACTGTTAAGTAAACGATCTCGGGGAATAGCACCCAACACAGGAATATGTCTATTTTCTAAATATGGCTTGACCGCTTGCTCCACAGAAGACATCTCGGACTCAGCAATGTCATTAATCACTACTCCGAGCAAACGGTCACCTAAGAGTTTTTTAGCTGCCAGGAGATTAGCAACAGTAGACAGCTCATTGTAACGAGTCACTAGTAAAATTGAGGCATCAATGGTTGCAGCAATTTCATCCGCAGACAAACTAAAAACGTTACCCGCCGAAAGATTATTAGGACCTTCTACTAAAATAAAAGGACTCTCAATCGCACCAATGTAATTACGAAGCTGCTGACTATAATCTTGGACATCTTCACCAATAAGCCGAGTTTTTAAAACCTGAGCATCTAAATGCATAAAAGGAGTCGACTTCTGAGATTGCCATCTTTCGGGAGTTAGCCCAAGATTATTTGCCAAAAAGTTTATATTTTGCGGATTAGCATTAATCAAGCTATCGTCACCACAACTGCCCAGAGGTTTACAGTACGAGGCTAAAATGCCCTTGTGCAACAGTTGATACATAATGCCCAAAGTCGTTGTAGACTTACCGCCATGAGCTTCAGTTGAACCTATTAATAAACATTTGGCAGGTTTTGCCACTTCCCCACTCCCTTTGATTGCGATGATATTTTTGATAACTACTAATCAAAGCGTAGCAACTTTTTGTAAAATTCCCGAGGAAAATCTGTCAAGTGAGTACTTTTAAAGTCAATAATCACTCCAATCAGGTAGTCAATAAATTCGGAGTTAGACAAAGTAGTTTCATAACTCAGCTCTGCCTGACCATCAAATTGCAGGCGACAACGAGTTAATTCAGAAGGTAGTTTAGAAACATACCAACTAGCTGCAAAAGGAATAGGCTCTCCGCCTTGAATCTTACGTGTCCCTTCTAAAGAACCTTTACGGTATAAGGAAATAGCATAAGGCAACCAATTATGTTTATTTTTTGCGTAATAGGGCATATAAATAACTACGTCTGCTCTACCAGCCGGTTTTAAACTTTCAATAGTTGACATAATATAAAAAATCTTAGTTGTCTAAATTGTTGATTTCTAGATAAAGTTAGGAATCAATTTCCCTAATTGTCACCTTTATAACACCAGTTTTAGATAATCACTTCCCTAGAAAATGACATTAGACCTTCAACTCAAAAACTTAGTTACAGAAGCAGCTAATCATCAAGTTGCACCACTTGTAATTCAACAAGCTATAGTCCCTGTTTTTGAGCCAATCGCCAAACAACTACAGCATTTACATTTTTACCTACTACAAAACAATCAAGAGGATTGGATAATTTCAGTCATTAGCAAAAATGCTGGTAGTGGAGAGCTTGCAAGCGATCGCCTACAAGATACATCAGCTAAAAAAGTTATTTATGCTTTTAGTTCCTTAGAAGATGCCCAAAACTTTCCAGCTAGTAAAGCTCAAAATCTAGTTGCAGTAAAACTACCAATTATTGAAATTTTATTCCAATTTTTTATTATTCAGCAACTAGACAGTCTTATTTTCTTCGATCAGCAGAGAAATCTTAAACAAGGTCTAGAAGTTGATCAAGCCGATCTGCGAACTCAAATTCAGACCAGAATTTTACAACTCAATTCTCTCCCCCCAGATATCGCCTAAATTTTACTAATACGATAAAAGCAATGGTTATTCGAGATTAGTAAACGAATAATAATAAATCTTACTAAGATCATAAATATTTATCTCTAGCCTGTTGAAAAAGAAAGACAAAAAAACTTTTTTCGTGGAAAATAAATCGATATTCTCAGATGCAGATCATCATCACAATGGCTCACAATCATTCCAGTCCCTCTTTGCATGAACAAGAGGAATATCCTTGTCCAGTCTGTCACTATGGCAAGATTACTAACATGACAATGATGGAAACATTCTCTTGTAGTTTTTGTCAGCATATTTTCACGATTAACTTCGAGAGAAAGCTGCTAAAAATGATTGATTCCCAAATACCATTGTCTTGGCTTTGGAATGGTAGACGGTGGCAAAGCGATCATCAGACACAAAATAATTTAGGACTGGCTTATATCTTATTTGGGCTGCTCTTTATCGGCTTACCAACTGGCATAATCGCCCTAGGTACTTTCATTTTCCCTCCCCTTCCAGAAAGTCCTTTTGCCTGGTTTACGCCCTTCTGGATAATTTGCACATTTATAGCTCACTTGTTTTGTTTCCTGTTTGTAGTTATTGAATACTATCAATGGCCTCTGGGAATTTATTTGAATGCACTTAAGCGCAAGGTCATATCAACCTAAATAAATTAAGTTAGCGAACAAGATTCGCCCTCGTCACAGACAAAATAATCGATTACATCCATACAAAAGTGCGAGCAGAACAGGACTTTCTACTCGCACTTTAATGATTATCAAAGTTTATTTTGAGATATCTAAACTTAAAGATAATTAGTTAGAATTACCAATTGGTAACATTCTCCCTTCAACGCGATCGCGGTAAGGTTGAACTTCTTCACTGTAGTCAATTGGTAAAACTGCACAAACATTTTCGTGAGGTCGAGGAATAATAACCCAAGATTCTAGAGTTGCACCTTCTGCTTTTTTCACAGCCTCAATACCTGCATCCATAGCAGCTTTAACCTCAGAAACATCACCACGGATGTTGACATTAAAACGAGCACTACCAACCCGAATATAGCCAACCAAGGTGACTCTACCAGCTTTAACCATTGCATCTGCTGCGGCTAATATACCTGGAAAACCCTTTGTTTCAATAGATCCAACTGCAGATTGCGCTGGCATAGAATAGCTCCTTTACCTGAATTGAAAAATAATATCTATAATAATGTTTAACAAAATTACAGTTTACGAATTCTAATTTTAACTTTTATTTTGCCTTTTGAATATAGTTAAATCGCAGAATAAACTGATTAGAGCAATTATGAGTATTTATCTTTAGTGCACTTGAATTAAAATAAGTTACTCCTGAGAAGAGTCAAAATTAAGCTTGATAAATTCTAAAGCTGCCTGAGCTGCATTTTTTTCTGCATCTTTTTTACGACGCCCTTCACCACAGCCATAAACCTCACTATTGATTAAGACTTGAACAGTAAATCTTTTATCGTGATCTAGTCCTGATTCGGTAATTATCTGATATTGAGGAACTATGTGGTATTTAGCTAAAGACCATTGCTGTAAACGATTTTTAAGATCGATAAAACTAGTTAGTTTCGACTTTGCCAGCTCAACTGTTAATTCTTCGGCTAACAGTGTAAAAATTGGATTAACAAATTCAGCAACCGCAATTATTCCTGAATCTAAAAAGTAGGCTCCAATAATTGCCTCAAAAGTATCACTTAATAAAGAAGGATTACTTCTGCCATCGTTTTTAATTACCCCTTGACCCAAACGAAGAATTTCACCAAGATTCATATCAGCAGCAATCTTACTAAATTGCTGCTCATCTACTAGACGCGATCGCAAACGAGTTAATTCTGCTTCACTTAAATTTGGATAAAGACGATAAAGAAGATCACCCACCAAAAAACCTAAAACAGCGTCCCCTAAAAACTCTAGTCTTTCATTATGCTGTTTACATTTTTGATTCTCATTCACATAAGAGCGATGGGTGAGAGCCTGCTGTAATAAGCTTTGATCTTGAATTGCTGGTAACAAATATTTCTGTATATTATCCATAAGAAAAAATTTATTTTTTTTGTACTAGATTAAGTTTTATTGCAAATAATATAAAAAAAGGATTTTCTTACGGAGTACTTTATAAGAGAAGTCAATCAACTTGAAAATTCGAGAAGTTTTTTTAGGGTCATACGCATTTTTAGGGTCATAGCATATGAGCTTTGTCAAAGTTTTTGACACCAAGGACTATCAAAAGCAACCGCAATTATTTCAAAAGCTAAAACTAAAGCTTAAGAGTAATCAGCCAAAAAGAAAACAAGACTTAATTATTAATCAAATTGTAGATTTGACTTTGAAATCGCGACCCTTATGTCGTCTCTATCAAGGACAAATTTTAGATGGTATTCACAAAAAAATATATACAGAAGTACATAATCTTGTACAAGAAGAAATTAGGAATATTGTTGACAAAGAAAAATCAATCAACGTTCTTACATTTGAAACCGTCAATCAGCTTCAGTTGAAATGTTTTCAAGATAGTTTAAATGATTATTCCTTAAAGCAACTTGCTTTATATGCCCAAAAGCAGCCGCCCAAAAGTTCCTTGAGAAATCACTGCCTAAATGAATTAGTTAAAGCAATTCAAATATCAAAAAAACTCTGCAAACCTCATCGAGAACTTTTTAATAGCCAGTTTTATCCTCTTATTTATGAAGAAGCTATGGGAGCAACCATGACTTATATCTGTATAAACATAGACAAATATGACCCTTCTAGAAGTCAGGGCAAATTTATGAGCTGGGTTAATTTTAAATTAAATAAGTTCGTTTTAGATTGTCGTCGAAAATTCGATCTTTCTTCTTCATTCGATTTTTTGCCATTGTCTGATTTTGATATGATTCCCTATCAACCTAAGCCAATTAGTTCAGGAGAAAAACTATATAATTTTATTCAACAAGATCCAGATCAAAAATTTAAAAAAACTTACCTACCTAGTAATCGTCAGATTACTTTTCAGGATGTAGCTATTCAAAGATTATCTGGATATACCTGGAAAGAAATTGCTCAAAATCTAGATAGTAATCCCTCCGTTTTAAGTGCTTTTTATCAAAGAAGTTGTCATAAATTTAAGCAACTATTAGACAAGGAAATATAACTTTAATTCAAGCAATAGTCTACCGAAACAAACACACTACAATTTCATCAACATGCCTTTATCCAATATTTATTCTCAGAATTTACCCAAAATATCTTTGACACTATCAATGTGGAAAAAGGCTAAAGACTTTGCAGATAGACAAGCAAATTACCAAAAAGCACAACAAGTTTATTTAAATACTTTGGCAGTATTATCTGTCAATCAATACTTACAAAGATCAGGAATCCAAACAGATTTAAAGAATAGTAATGGTTATAATTTAGCCATGCAGACAATGCTTGATAATGCGGAACTATATCTTCCTGAATACGGAGTAATTAGCTGTCGCCCAACAGTATTATCTGACAATTTTTTAATCATTCCAGAAGAGACTAAAACAACTGCGATCATGCAGCTTGCAGTAATCATTAGTTCAGATTTTTGTTCTGCAAAACTTGTGGGTTTTATACCCCAAACCGAGAGAGACAGAATTCCCTTAGAGGAATTAACATCTATCGTTCAATTGCCTAATTTCTTAGAAGATTATCGATCTAGGGCAGCAGTTTCTTATACTCAACCTGAGATAGCTTCCTATAATCAGCAGGAAGAAAAGTCAAAATTGAATGGTTGGCTATCAGGCAATAACCAAGAAAAATGGTCGAAGTTAACTGAACTAGTTATTCAAAAATTAAACCTCAATCTGTTAGATCATTCAGAGCGATCGCTAGCTTTTCGTGGTTCGATAGTGGAGTCGATAAACACTGCCGAAGTAATGAACAGAAATGATTTATTTGAGGGAGCTAGTAAGATAAAAGTATGGAAATTAAACCAACAAGGTCAAGATTATACAATTGCAATCATCGTTAATATCTTGCCAATTTCAAAAGAAGAGGTAGACATTTCTATCCAGTTTCTCCCAACGGGAAATCATACGCATCTACCAGAAGGAATCATTATTAAAATTCTTAATGATCAACAAGAAACTATTCTGCAAATCCAAACAACCGTTAACAACGATAAAATCGAGTTTTGTTTAAGCGGACAACCGCAAGAAACATTCACCATTCAAGGAGTATGCGATCATCAGGTAAAAACAGAAACATTGATCATTTAAGTAACGCTTCTGATCCGGATCTTATGATCTCAAAGCAAGCTATGGTAAAAAAGTCTCCGATCTTTTCTTTCAGTAATGGCAAATCTCATAGTTTTCCAGTTAACTGGTGATTTTACCAGCGGCTTTCAAGTTACCCTCGAAGCATTTCTTAAGAACAATAGTTTTGATGGTCGAAAACGTATTCAACTGCCACCTGAGCCTCAACTACTACAAACCCTAACATCTTGGCAACAAGAATATCGAAAATGGGGCGCTAACAAACGCATCAAGGTTAAAAAAGTAATTCGAAGTAAGAGTACAGGGAAAAACTTAAGTTTTTATGGTCAACAACTCGTTGATCAATTTCAGTTTTGGCTAAGCTCCCCTCGATTTCAGGAACTTAATTCTTGGGTATATGCCAGACTTAATCATCAAGAATCGGCACGAATTTTGATTTCTGCTGATAACCAAAAGCTACATCAACTACCTTGGCATCAGTGGGAAGTAATTCAAGATCGACCTAATATTGCAATTGCAGTTAGCAAATTAGATTTTAAGGGAATATCACAACAACCAAAAAACATATCTATTGCCAAATCTCAGGTTAGAATTCTGGCTATTTTTGGGAACAGTCAAAATATCGATGTCAAGCACGATCTCAAGACCCTAAAAACTTTAGATAATACCCATCTCAAACCTTTATTTGAACCTAGTCGAGAAGAACTCTTTAAGTATCTATGGTCTGAGAGTTGGGATATTGTTTTTTTTGCTGGTCATAGTGAAACGATTAATGGACAAGGGATTATTCATCTCAATCGCCGCGAAGTCCTGAGTATCAAGGATCTAAAGTATGCGTTTAAAAAAGCAATTGACAACGGTCTCAAACTTGCTATTTTTAATTCTTGCGATGGCTTGGGTCTTGCCTATGCCTTGGGTGAATTATCTATTCCCCAACTGATTGTAATGCGTGAACCAATTATTGATCGTGTTGCTCACAAATTTTTAGATTTTTTTATTAGTGAATACAGTAATGGTGAACCTCTTCACATCGCAACTCGAAAAGCGCGAGAAAGATTACAAGCTCTAGAAAGTGAATATCCTTATAGCAGTTGGTTGCCAGTTCTCTATCAAAATCAGGCTACTCCAGCCCTTTCCTGGTCTGAGTTAATCTCAAGTCCAGAAGAGAATGTACCGAAATTAACACCGATCAACTATCTTGCTTATAGCATGGTGGGAATCTTAGCAATTGGTTTGTCTTGGCTATTCTCGGTGAGTGGTTTACTCCAAAATCAAGAGTTGAATAGTTACGATCACGCTTTGAGCTTAAAGCCCATAGAACCAAAAGATCAAAGAGTTTTGATCGTAACTATTGATGATCAAGATATCAATTATCAAGATCAGCAAAAAATGATTCGTAAAGGCTCTTTAGCAGATCAAGCCTTAGCCGAACTCTTAACTAAAGTAAAACCCTATCAACCGATCGCGATCGCCTCAGATATAGTCCATGATTTTCCCTATCAACCAGAATTTCGCTCTAACATTTTAGGTCACGACAACTTCATCACTATTTGTCGCATTAGAATTGACGAAAAACGTGACACCTTAAGCCCCCCACCTCAAATCAATCCTGAACAAATAGGATTTAGTAATATCGCTCTTGACCAAGATGGGGTGATTCGAAGACATATCTTGGGGATGGCACCTTTCTCAGATAACAAGAACTGTCAAAGCCAAGTTTCTTTGGGCTTAACAATGGCAATCAGATATCTAGATTATCTGGCTCTCACCAACAATCAACAACAAAGGTATCCTCGTAGCCAAGCTAAGAATAAGCAAATCAAAATTGGCGAAGTTGTTTTTCCTCAACTCAGTGCCAACAGTGGTGCTTATCAACTAGATAAACAAGAAAATCTTGGTTATAAAATTCTACTCAATGCTCGCAATACACCCTTTACGACAATTTCTCTGCGCAAGTTACTTCAAGAAAACTCTTCTCAACAATTAAAATCTCTAATTTCAGGAAAAATAATTTTTATTGGCGTTGATAGCATTAATAGCGATCGCTATCATATTTCTGGTAGTAAAAAAATTGCCAACGAAAAAGTCCAAGGTGTTGTCATTCATGCCCAAGCAGCTAGTCAAATTATTAGCGCTGTTCTCGATCAAAGAAAACTGATTCGTTGGTCTTCGAATAGAACCGAATTTTTGTGGATTTCGTTCTGGAGCGTAATCGGGTTAAGTATCACAGGGTTAACATATCTCAAATCTTTGCAGAAATATCGTTTAGTTATAGTAGCTAGCTTAACTACTGCGATCGCCCTATTCATTCTTTATTCAATATTTATAGGACTACTGATCTTTTACAGTTATTGGATTCCTATCATTGCGCCTAGTCTGGCTCTTCTGCTCTCAACGACAGGAGGCTTATGGCTGCGATCCGTAGAGATATCTCAACAAAATCTAGTCACTAAACAATAATTAAGGATAAACGCGGAAAATTAATTTTTGCTATCAAGATAGTTAAAATTTAAGGAAATCTAAGCTTATAAACAATAGCTAAGAACTAAATACTTGATAGCATCGTTATCAAAGAAATCATCTAATTACTGTACCAAACTAGTATGACTGCTCAAGCTGAAATCTCTGCGCTCGAAACCTTGCCGCTGCTTCCTTATCTAGATGACAATGGGGCTCTTAATGATGAGCTACAAAAAAAAATTGGCGTTTATGCTATTTTTGATCAGACCAAAGTTCTTCAATTTGTTGGTTACTCGCGGGATATTCACACCAGTCTCAAGCAACATCTAATCCGTCAACCGCAAAATTGCTATTGGCTCAAATTTCAAATCATTGAAAAACCCAACCGCACTTGGCTAGAAGGAACTCGTCAAGCTTGGATTAGCGAGAATGGCAAAGTTCCCTTCGGAAATGAAGCGAATGAAAAATCTTGGATTCAAGCAATTGATACTAAGTTTGCTATGACAGAAGAAGAAAAGGCACAGTATCAACTAAGCGATGAAGTCCAGCAAATTAAAATACTTAAAAACGTAGCTAGAAGAGTACAAAAAGACATAGAACAACAGTTAAGCGATCGCCAAGTGAATGTCGAAATTCGTTTTAACCCTAAACTGAAAGAGCAAGGTTTATTAGACTTAAAGTAATAAATGCTGAGAAAAGAAGTGTCCAACCACGACAGTCTTACTAACTAACTAGCATTGCAACAGTTTGCATTGAAGCCAATTTTATAAATCAATTTTTTTATAACTCAATTTAAAAAACCAGTCAAAAACCACGGAGAGTAACAACCAAAATGAGTAGCACTTCTCTAATTAGTAACCGTTATCGAATTCTTGAAACTATTGCTAGGGGAGGTTTCGGTGAAACTTATTTGGTGGAAGATTTACACCTACCATCAGGCAGAAAATGCGTTTTAAAGAAATTAAAGCCTGTTGTTGAGAAAGCTCAAATTTCTGGCTGGATTAAAGAAAGATTTCAAATTGAAGCTGCAACCTTAGAAGAATTAGGTTCTGCTAATCAACAAATTCCTGAACTTTATGCTTACTTTTCTGAAGAAGAACAATTCTATCTAGTTCAAGAATGGGTACAAGGGGAAACCCTCGCGCAGCAATGGCAGAGAACAGGAAATTTTTCCGAGCAAGAGGTAGTTAATGTTTTGGCTAAAACCTTGCCAATTCTCGACTTCATTCATAGCCGCAAAATAATTCACCGCGATCTCAAACCTGATAATTTAATTATTCGCACTCAAGATAATCTCCCGGTCTTAATTGATTTCGGTGCAGTCAAAGAAACCATGAGTACGATCATGGCTGAACCGCAAAGTGTTAGTAAAATGTCGGCAGTAATTGGCACCCCTGGTTATATGCCCTCGGAGCAAGCAGCAGGACGTCCAGTCTATTCGAGCGATCTCTACAGCTTAGGTCTAACTGCAATTTTTCTGCTCACGGGTAAATCCCCTCAAGATTTAGAGATTGATCCCAGCTCAGGAGAATTTATTTGGCAAGATCCAAATTTAGATATTAGTCCTCAACTCAGGGACATTTTAAGCCAAGCGATTCGTTTTCACCCTCGCGATCGCTTCTCCCAGGCAAGAGACATGTTAGCAGCATTGCAACATGCATACGAGCCAAATCATCACGAAAAGAATAATCACCCTAAAGTCCCAACCAAAGCAACAGTAAAGGTTGCACCTGCTCTCAAAGACGATGGCAAAAGCTTTATGGGCACAGTAGCTTACAATCAAGCGCGTAATATTCCTCGCCCAGAAAACAAACAAAAACCAGGATTGTTAACTAAAGTTTTCTGGTTTTTCTTAATTGCAGGCGGAATCACAGTAGGAACTTTTGCTACTGGTCTTTATGCCCTTAATAATTGGTGGCAAGGTCGCCAAGAGGCAATTTCCAAAACTCAAGTGGAGCCAAAAGATCAACCAAAGGTCGTTCTGTCTAAACCTGATAAGCAATCGACTTCGCCGACTAAAGAAGAAAACACCATTCGAATCAGCGACCTCTTCAAAACAGATCAAGAACCTAATTTAGAAAAAGAAGCAAAAACTGAGCAAACTTCAACCTCAGAACCTGAGACTCAACAACCTGAACCAGTAGTTGCCCCCGAAAAAAGACCAGATGTCTTTGTCCAAACCAAAACTCTCGATCAACCCAAAGTCAGTCTGCAAATCTTATCGACCGGCATAACCGAAGCAGAATTACTGAATATCTTAGGTCAACCTTCTACCTCTAGAAATGACCCCAAAAACAATGGCAAGATCCTAATTTACCAAGACAAAAATAGCAGCAATACCAATTTTGCTTACCATGCCAATAGCAAAGGCAAAATCCGACAAGCAAATATAGCTCTCTCTTCAGATTTGAGCTTAGGCATCATGCAAGATAGTATGGCTAAATTATTGGGAGGAACTCCTTCTGTCGATGCTAAAAACAAACTTCGTGCTGTTTATGATCGCAAAACCAGTCGCCAGTCTTTCAGCATTAATCGACTCCAAGGCAGCATTTATCGAGATTATAAAAACCGAGTCAATATTTCAGTGTGGGAAAAAAATTCCTAGCCAGAGCTAATCAAAATCTCGCAACCAAGAAAATTCTCCCGCTGCACTTGATTATTCTGCCTGGCGATAGAACTGAGGTAACTTGACCGCAGCAATAGAACTAATCGGCTGCTTACTTTTAGCGATCGCAGGAGTTACTCTTTCTTTTTCTTCTCTAGATAGATTAACTTCGTCTACTTGATGTTTGGCGACGTTAACTTCTCCATAACTAGCAGACCAAGCCTGAATCGGCTCATTTCGCACATTAGTAAACGCTCTTTCGGGAGCAGGATCAACTTGAGCTTGAGCAAATTGATATTTTTGACGCTCTAAACGAGTGGTTAACTCTTTAATTGTTTGGGTTTTGTCACTTAAATCAAGATCTTTCTCGACAATAGCATTCCGCAACTGCACAAATTCTTGATCTAGTTGGCTAGTTTTCTGTTGAGAAGTTTCCAGTTGTAAAGTCAGATTCTCAATTGTCGCTTTCTGGTTATGTATTTCTCGTTCGTAGCCAATCAGTTTCTGAGAAAATTCGGCTATTTCCTCTTCATAGCGATTAATTTTTTCAGCTTGCTTAGCCGAATAGACATTATTGCTCTGCAAACTTTTTTCCTGCTCTGCTAAAGACTGATTAGTTTCGATAACTTCTTGTTCCAATTGAAAAACTTTTTTCAACAATTTGCGGTTATGTTCTCTTAATTTATGAGCTAGTTTATGCCAATTAATATTCTTCTCATGATCTTGAATTTCAGGATTTGCCGATTTTGACTCTGGATTAGATTCTTCTTGAATAGAAGAATCTTCTTCGTCGGGAGCAAAATGAGCAATTAAATTCTCCGCGGACAACTTATTATCAAATTCACTCATGGTTGGTTAAATAAATGTAATATTTCTCAAGCCTAGTTACAGTAACTTAATATTTCTACAGGACTATATTTTTTACCTTAATCAATAGGAATAAATTACTAGTCTCAGGTCTTTATTTCAGATTAAGCTTTGGTCAAATACAGCTTATACCCTCACTTTCAAATTGCCAAGTCAATTATTTACTCTTGAAATTAAGGTAATTATTTTGCTAGTAAATATAAGCCCTCTCACAAAAATTCAGATAGTAACTTTTGATGAGTTAAAGCTTGACTCTTAATTGTTTTAATACTATCAATTTTTAAAAAATTAGCCTTATTAAAATGCTCAATCCAAACATTTGTAATTATTTCTACACTATTAGGGATTTCTGCCATCTCCCAACCAGGAAACTCGTATTCCATCATTAACTGGCTAACCTTAGGATCGTAACTCAGGGCAAAACAAGCAGATTGTTCAGCAGCAGCCATAATCAAACTATGTAACCGCATCCCGATTGTCATGGATACATGCTGGAATAAACCTTTTAGTTCTCTGGGATCTTGCAAAGAAATAATTTGACTAGTTTCAGGAAGATCTTGATGGAGCTTCTTGGCGATCGCTAAATCTTTGGCTGCTTGGAAAGGAACGAGCAAGATAAAAGTATTAGTTTGTTCTTGAAAAGATTGCAGAGCTTTACTGAGAAGTTCTAGACGTTGGGGAGTAAGTTCAGGATGCGATCGCAAATTCACAGCAACTTTAGGTGCATCTGATTTAATTACGTCACTAGGAATAGATTTACTGGTTAATGCCCACACAGGATCGGGAGCAACCAGAGGCTCCATCTGCCAATCTCTGACTAACTTAGCTGAAGCCTCATCTCTGACACTAACAGCATCACAACCAAGCAAAACATTACTAGTTAGCCACTTAGTAAAACTACGATTTAAAGGACCAATTCCCTGCGCCCAAGCGATCGTCTTCAGACCCTGTTGTTGAGCTAAAGCCATCAAACCACCGTAGTAAATCGGACTAGCAAAGCTAGTCGCATCTTGCATCAAACTACCGCCTCCCCAAATAAAGCAATCTGATTGTTTGAGTGCTTTCCACACAGCAAAGCTAGATTTGCGCGGACAACTAGCCACATCATAGAGTTTGCGAGTTTCGGCTGGATTAGCAGATAGCACAATCGGCTTAACTTCTGGAGGCAGCATTTGCAGGAGAGACACGAGTAAAGCTTCATCACCAGCATTGCCTTGTCCATAGTAGCCACATAATAATGCTTTCATTTTGCTAGTTTCTGCCTTGTGTCCAAATCATACTTGTGCCTAGATCATACAGGTGATTTCAACTTTTGCCATTGCCAACATCATTCGTTTAAAAAATTAGTGCGAGTTGTCAACTTACCAAGGATTTGCTTTCTTTCGATTAAGCCAAAGCTGCGACTGTCATCACTATGC
>CALKUU010000048.1 GCA_937996665.1 uncultured Xenococcaceae cyanobacterium
AGTCTATCATCGAATTTTTCTACACCGAAGAGAAGGAAATCATCAAGCTAGATTCGTCAATTGTTACTTTTGATGATTACGAGATTTTTTAAGAATTTTACAATTCATTCTCAATCCTTGATCTCATTAATTTATAGAACAGTGCAGCAAAACCAATAATTAATTTTATAAATGGTTTTGTCCTAAATTCCAAACATTTTAGTTTAGTCATCGTCAACAATTTGTAAGGCGATCGCCAACATCAATTCTCATTTTTGCGATCGCTTAAACCAAATCAGCAGAAGACTACAGATCTAACAACCCTTCACGAAAAAATACTTACTCCGTAGATTTTCAATAACCTCAACTAGCAAGTGATTGACAAGATATCTTGTAAAAAATACTTATGATATAAAGATAAAAATTGATTTTTCCGTAAATTATCTTAGTAAAATCTTTATTAACCCGATTAAATCCGTTAACATTTTGGATAGAATTAGATTTCGAGAATTTAAGAGAATTAAATTTATCAACTACGAATTGGAGTGAGGCTTGAGATGAGAACGAAGTTAATAAAAGGAATAGTTGCCAGTCTAGGCTTAGCAGTAGCAGGGGTTTTATCATTTAATACACCTGGGGAAGCTAGCGTTGACAATACATACTATTGTGCTCAACTAAATGGAAATTGGAATACCTTTGTAAATACACCTAGAGGAAGAGTAAAGCTAGTTAGCTGGGAAGAGAGTTTTTCAGATAATTGGACACCAAGAAATCGTTGTATCGAGATTTCCAAAAGATTTCAGGGATTTTTGGATGACGGTAGCCTCAGATATATTCGTACAGGTAAAGTTAATAATCTTCCTGTACTGTGTGTTGCCCAAATTAAGGGTGGAGATTGTCCTAATCAGAATGTTTTAATTACGCTTAAATCTGACACAGATCCAGAAGGAGTTCTTCTGCGGTTACTTGATTTTCGTCGTAGTGTCAGTGGACAAACTATTGTGTTGAGCGAAAACGATGCTGGGTTTTATGCAGACCAAGAATTCTATGTTGATATGAGTAAGTTTTTGTCAAAAGTTGACGTAGATAAGTAGTCTTGAGCAAATTTTTAAATTTTTAAGAGTGGACAAGAGTTTTCACTCTTTAACTCTGCCGTTTTTTAAGTTTGGATACTCCCTTAATTACTACAAAAGATAGCGAGGATCAAGAGGGTTATCTGTTCTCTTACCTCGCTACTTTTAGAAGTTTTTGGATAGCAAGATGTGATTGATTAGATTTTGCTTGAAAGATTGTGGTCAACTTTTTGACATGATCAGCAATTAAGTTAGTTGCCATTTAATTTGTTATTGTCACGTACAAATTTCAGTCTTCGTGTATCAGTCTACTGTTTAATAATATGTGGACTGTTTTTTTTGATTTGAAGCGAGTGATTTTCTTCAAATTGAATCAAAAGTAAGTTTCTCAACAGCAATCTACCTAGTTTGTTCAATCAAAAATTTCCGACACTACTTATTTGTTTTTTCTCTGGTTTTTTCCTTCTATCTGGGGAATTAACTAATTGGGATGACAAACTGCTTAAATCGCTACCTTCTTGGTTGATATCTTTAAGGGTTAGTAATTTCGCTAAAAACATCACGTTTAAGGTTTACGATGACGAGTTTTTGGGTTCTGGAACTTTAATGTATCGTCAAGACAATCGTTATTTTATTTTGACGAATAAGCATGTATTAAGATCGGGGACAGCGCCTTATCAGGTTAAAGCTCCTGACGGTAAATTTTATGAAGTGTTGGCTCTTGATGCCAATACTTTTCCCCAAGATGATCTCATTTTGCTATCCTTTCAAAGCGATCGCTCTGAGTATCAAACACCTGACTTTGAAGATTATTCCCAACTTCGGACTAGCGAAGCCGTGTTTGCAGTTGGCTTTCCGCTTGAACCCATCAAAAGTGAAATCAATCAGCCTAGTTCACCGAAACTTACAATCACGCAAGGTCAAGTTACTACTATTTTAGACAAGCCCCTTCTCGAAGGTTACCAAATTGTCTATTCTAATGATGTCCATAAAGGTATGAGTGGCGGTCCTTTGCTTAATGGTTCAGGTAAAGTGATCGGGGTCAATGGCAAGCAGGCATATCCCCTATGGGACATTCCCGATCTATATCAAGACAAGTCTCCCGTCGATAGGTCATTACAAGACCTCATCAATCGCTCCAGTTTGGCAATTCCGATTACCAAGGCTCTAAATTTTGCGACCCCAACTGACTAAATGTTACCGTGAGTCTTGATGATTACCGTAGGTCAAAGTTGTTTAATCTAGGCACAATACTTTGTGATTACCGTCGAGGTAAAACAGGAGAGTAATATCTTCGTATAATCAATGCTGGTGATCATCTAATTTTCGTTAGTTTATTTTGGGGGGTGAATGTTTTGAAAATTATTACTACTTTAGCCATATCTCTACTTGGTTTAAATTTTAATATTTTGACTCCTTTATTGAGTAAGGCTCAAGTTCAACCTGTTGAATTTAAATTAGCCCAACGTCTTTCTCCCCAAGAAATTAATCTTCGTGCCAAACAGTTTACGGTGCGTATCGACGGGACAGAGATTGGGACAGGAATTATCATTGATCAATCGCCTGAAAAATATAAAGTTTTAACTAATTGGCATGTAGTTAAACAAGCTGGTGATTATTCACTACAAACTATTGACGGCAGAAAACATGCGATCGCCTATGATTCTATCCAACAATTGCCAAACCTAGATTTAGCTTTACTAGAATTTGACCGCAAACAAAATTATCAAATTGCGGAACTTGGCAACTCTCGTGGCTTAGTTGAGGGACAAAATATTTATTTTGCTGGCTATCCAGGCGAATTACGCAGAGAAGACAATCGCTACTATCGCTTCTTTTCCGCTAATGTTGTGGGCATTCTCCCCGAAAGCAACCCCAATGGCTATTCTCTAATCTATAGTGGTGAACCTTTCCCCGGTATGAGCGGAGGTCCAGTACTTAATAGTCAAGGTTTACTAGTGGGTATTCATGGAGAAACTCATGTAAATGCGGTTACGGGTGGAACCTCGAACTATGCAATCCCAATCAACCTTTACTCACAGGCAGTTCGACAAATAGCGGCGGCAACAAAAAATTCGCAACCACCTGTCCCAACTACACCGCCAGCAGAAACTTCTACTCCAGATCCTGCCAATTCTGAAGAACCCTCTGTAACAGTAGAAACGGTAGACTCTGCGGCACAACCAACTCCAGCTAACGAGAACAATAATCAAACAGCAAGCAACCAAACAGGTAATTCCGAATCTGAGAACGGAAAAAATGCATCAAATCCACAAGCTGTGGCAACTACCGAAACAACCAAGCAAGCAGAAAATCAACAACAACCCTCGCAAAAATCTCCCCCAGAATCTCAAGATCAAGCAATAGAATCAGCACCTACATCTGTACCGACCTTAACAGCGCAAGAAAAGCCAGAGCAAAATAAACCAGAAACACCTCAAGAGCAGCCAAAAAAAGACCGAGAGGAATCACAACCAAAACAAAATCCCCTTGTCTCTAGTGTTACCAACATCGATTATCTGCCTCTTCAAAAGCTTCTCAAAAAAAAGAAATGGGAGTCAGCAGATCGAGCGACGAATCAGCTAATTGCCAGGATTATTAATACTGCCAAACAACAAAAAGATAACTCATTTATTACGGTCAATATGATTGCCGATTATGCTTGTTCAGACTTAAGTACTATTGACTTATTGTGGCGCAAGTATAGTAATAATAAGTTTGGCTTTACCCCTCAACAACAAGCTTGGATTAGTAGTCAACAAGATAACGGTTTTTCGGCTACTACTTGGCGTAGTTTTGCCACTAAAATTGGTTGGAAAACAGGTGATGTGAATCAGGGTAGTGGTTATCTCCTTTACGAACAACTGAGTTTTGATCCGCAAAAAGCTCCCCAAGGTCATCTCCCTTGGTGGTTTGCAACTTCTGATGAACAGCAAAAAATAATTAAAACGTCTTTGAATCGTTGTTCGTTATCAGAAGTCAAAAAAGAGTCCGAAGAAACAAAAGAACCACAAAATACAGAAGATGAGTCCACAACATCTAAGAAGTAATCACAGCAATCATTCAATGCATCTAATTCGGCTAATGGGGTAACGAGTAGTTAAACAGCTCTAAGGATTTTCTAAAGAGGCAATGATCTCTACATAAAAATAAGGCACATCTTTCCGCCGTAGCTGCTCGGGAATTAACACTTCCCCAGAGTACATTTGCAGCTCATAGTAGTAACCTCGATGATCTGTATAAGTCCCATGTCTCCTGCCTTGAGAATTAGAAACTGATTCCCAACCACAGCAAACAAACTTTAAAGGACTCATTCCATAATTAGTGATCAAAAAATTTTCGATCGCCAGCGAGTCTTTGCCACTCACTTGGTATTTAGCTCTTAAAGCCCTTATTTGATGGTAGTTACCAGGTTTACAGCCTTGAAATTTCAGTTCTTGGGGGAGATCGCTAAATTCTTTAATTAAATCAGCACAATTTAGCTCAGACTCAAGACAACCAAGAGTAAGTAGACCTGAGATCGCACTAATACCTACCAAAATAAGGTTTCGCTTCATGTCAGTTTTGAGATTATCTAGTCTCAAGTAGTTCACTATCTGATCATTGGCAACAGAAAATTCAGAGCGATCGCCTTACTGTTTCAAGCCGAAGATGTTCCCATCTTGGCATATTTATATATTGATAACGAATCAAACCTCAACTTGTTTTTCTGAAGTTAAAAATCAGCATCAATTAGCCCGAGACAGTTAGGATAATAGGGGCAATTTCTACCTTGTGCATGACCTCTTCTCTTCTTAAGCCATCCCTCAAAAATGAATCGCAACAACTATTGCGCTTAGCAATTCCCTTAGTCGGTGCACAGCTAGCCCAGTCGCTTACAGGCTTTATTGACACTATTATGATGGGACGTTTAGGTGCAGAAGTTTTGGCGGCTGGCGGTTTGGCATCGCTGACTTTTAATAGTCTTCTCGTTACTCTGATGGGAATGATAATGGGCTTAAGTCCTTTGGTCTCTGAAGCATTTGGAGCAGGCAACAACAAAAGAATTAGGCAATTAACAGATCAGGGATTTTGGTTAGTGATCTGGTTAGCAATTCCGAGCATGATTGCGATCGCCAAGCTAGATATGGTGATGGGATATTTGGGTCAGTCAACCACCACAATTAAAATTGCCAACATTTATCTAGACATTATTGTGTGGAGTTGTTTCCCTGTCTTGGGTTTTGCCATGATGCGCTCTGTTATTTCTTCTCTATCTCAGACTAAACCAATTATGGCGATCGTCGTGGCTGGCACCTTAGTGAACATCATTGGGAACTATGCTCTAGGATTTGGTAACTTTGGTCTGCCCAAACTAGGGTTAGCTGGTTTAGCTTGGGCGAGTACTCTTTCTCATTGGGGCATGTTTTTTGCGTTGCTAGCTTATTTGAGAATGCGGCCTCAGATCAAGAAATACCGTCTGTTATCAAGTTTGCCCTCCCTACATTGGCAAACTATTACGAAGTTAAGCAAACTCGGTATGCCAATCTTGATTTTTTTGGCGCTAGAAGTTGGTCTCTTTGTTTGTGTTACCTACTTAATGGGTGCTTTGGGGACAGAGGTTCTTGCCGCTCATCAAATTGTCTTGCAAACCATCTATATTATTTTTATGGTTCCTTTGGGAATTTCTTATGCGACTACGGTTCGAGTAGGTCAATGGGTAGGTCGGAACAATCTTGAAGGAATTAGACTCTCCGGCTATGCATCTTTATTAATCGGTTTACTCTTTGCGCTGATAAACACGATTGTGATGCTAATTTTTCCCAGATTAATTATTGGTCTCTATATAGACATTCATGATCCTAACAATTCCCATATTGTTGCTTTAGCATTACCAATGTTGATGGTGGGAACCTTGGCTCAAGCTGTAGATGGGATCCAAAAAATTTCCCATGGTGTACTTCAAGGTTTACAGGATACTAATGTGGCGATGTATTTGAGTCTTCCTGCTTTTTGGTTGATCGGCTTACCCACTGGCTATCTGTTAGCTTTCCCCCTTGGTTGGGGTGGTACGGGGCTTTGGATTGGTCAATCTCTAGGTTTAGCCACAGCTGCAATTCTATTCGTCTTGCGATTCCAAAAGTTGCTGCGCCAGCTTTCTCGCCAGCAAATAATTAGTTCAGATCTTATTTCATGATTGCCTTTATCCCGAAATATACTAACTGACAATCATTAAGGTAAGACTTAAGATCGGGGTGACTAAAATTAATCTCTTTTATTAAAACCTGTATAGATAACTAACTTGATAGTTATGATTCTCGCCCCTTCTATTTTCACGCGCGTTTCCGAATTCTTGTCCTATTGTCGTAAGTCTAGTAGTAATACATTTCAAGCTTTTAGCCAACTCCTCATTCAATTAAAAGCCCCAGAAACAAGAACTCAAACTAGGCAATTTTTGGGCTTAATTACTCAAGAGTGGCAAATTAAATCTGCTCAAAAACAATATCCTTTTTCTTTTGTTAATCAGACCGTCAAAAACTACAATGGCGGGCGCAGAAATCTTAAATTATTACTATTTCCTAGCGTTTTTTCTCCTGAAGAGTGGTCATTCACTTTCTATGAAGGTTTGCTACGCTATCCTGCGGAAGAGTTTTATGACCGTCGAGTTGTTGAGCTAGGTTGTGGGAGTGGCTGGATTACCTTAGCGATCGCCTTGAACTCTTTGCCCAAAGTTATTTACGGGGTAGATATTAACCCCAGATCGGTGGTCTGTTCTGAGCTAAATCTTTATCTCAATGCTTTTGATGATGAAGGCAACCCCATTTATGACAGTGAGCAGAAGACTCTTTTAGACCGTGTTCAATTCGCCGAGTCTAACTTACTAGAGCATTTTGCAAACTATTCTAAACCTCTTGATCGAATCGTGGGTTGCATTCCGCAAGTTCTGAATCCTGAATTGGCAATAATGCAAGATTTAGTTGATCAGGCAACTAATGATGAGTTTTTGCACTCTTTGAGTAATTACTGTGAAAAGCAAGGCTACGTTGAAGACCAGTTTGGGTTAGGTTTATTGGCTAAAGCGATCGAACAGTCAATCGCACTGTTGCGACCAACAGGTAAAGTAATTTTCAATTTTGGGGGACGTCCTGGAGGCTCTGTTTTAGAAAGGCTAATGACTAGACGAGGTCTCAAGATTCGCCGTCTGTGGCAAACCAGAGTCGAACAAGATCCTGATACTGATATTGCGAGCTTGGTGGAAATAGAAGCGGCGACAGGTCATCGGTTTGAGTTTTTTATGACACCTCGTGGTGATGCACCTATCTGCGCAACTACAGCCCAAATTTACAGTCAGAAAGGTGGTCGGATCTATCATTCTGTTTCTGTTTATGAGGGAGTTTTAGATCACCCAAGCTGGTTAAAACAAATATTTAAGGTGCTCAAAAATCCTGAGTTACAAGTTGTCAAAAATGCCTTAGATTTAACCGAAAATGATGCTGACGTTGCGGAGGAAAGATTTTATTGGCTAGCCTCCCTATTTCGTTATTTGGAAAATTCTGTTCACTTTCCTTATGGAGCAACAGCGGGAGAGATTGGGTTACGAGAACATATTGTCAGTTATTTTCGTAATTATCATGGGATTAATTGGCAAACCAATCAGTTATTAATTACTCCCTCTCGAACAGAAATAATTGCTAATTTATTAGCCATTTACAACCCTGATTTGGTAATGGTAGATAAACAACTTCGACAGTTATTACCAAAGAGTTGGCGATCGCCAAAGCAACTAAAACAACCAAGAATTATTGAGTCGCCAGCCCGTACGCCTCTAGTTTGCGAACTAATGACCAAGTTGCGTCCTGAAATAATTATTACAGGACTTCAAGATTTTGAAATTAATGCGGCAGAACCTTTCGAACTCTTAGTAAGTAAGGCACAAAAAGTAGGAGCGCTACTCGTAATTGATATCTCACCTAATTTAAATCTTTCTAGTAATCCGAAAACGAACGGGTTATTAGAATCTTTAACCCGTAAGGGACTACCTCCGAATGTCATTCTCTTGGCAGATTTAATTAAAAATAGGCTTTATCCTGATTTATCTCTTTGTATTAGTGTTTTGACCAACGCTGAGTTGAGAACTAATTTGGTAAATGCCGCAGAGCTTACCTACAGTCGAGTTTCCCTAATCACGCAATTTTTCTATCAACAACTATTTGAGCAACTTTTGCATTTCCAAACAACCAGATTTCAAGCTAATAGAACATCAGCTTGTGATTCAGTAACCGAAAATGTCACTTTAAAATTAAAACCGACAAGTTCTGTCGCAGAAGCCTTTACTCATCCTGCTATTCTCGAAAATAGTTTACCCTTTACACCAGTTACGGTTCGACTTGATTATGGGGAGAACTGTCTGCCTGCTCCTAATGCTTTAAAAAAAGCGATCGCCGAAGCTTTTGCTCGTCAAGAAATAACTCCAGACGAAACCCAATTACACTTACCCTTAGCCAAACTAATCCAGCAGCGATATGGAATTGAATTTAGCGATCAAGCAAATTTTTCTTTTGGGTCAGGCGTTTCCGCTATCTTTAGCTCTCTAGTTCAGCAGTGCAGCGAGCAGGAAGGCACTTTTCTATTTCCACAAGGTGCTTATGGCTATTTTCGAGCAACTTTTGATTTTCATAACGTGCCAGTCAAAATTATTGCGGGGGAGCCTAGCAAAGACTTTAAATTGAGTCTAACTGCCCTAGAACAAGTTTTAAATCAGACCAAAAATCCTTGGCTCTATCTCAATGCTCCAATTGCCAATCCGACTGGAGCCTTATATTCCGCAGCAGAATTGTCAGAATTAATTAAACTTGCTTGGCAATATGACACCACAGTCATTCTAGATACAATATTTTCAGGCTTAGAATTCAATTCAGAACCAACAAAATTTGACTTATCTTGGTTACAAGACCGTCGTCAAAAATCTGCGGGCAAGATAATTTTAGTAGGGGGAATTTCTAAGGAATTTGCGGCTGCTGGGATTCGATTTGGCTATGCCTATGCACCTCAAGCCAAACTAATTAAACAATTAAACGAGTTTATGTCTTGCTCTTTACCGCAAACTACTAGTTATGCGATGACTCGCCTATTCCACAGTGTCACTGATTACGAGAATCAAGCTCAAGTAAATCCTGTGTGGCAAGAACTGCGATCTCAACGTCAGATATTGCAACAAAGGGCAGAGCAACTAACTCTAGTTCTAGAAGAATCTGGTTGGCAGGTAATTGTGCCTCAAGGAGGATTATTTTTAGTTGCGAAGCCTGTTGCCTTTTTAGGAAAAACTCTTAGTTATGAGTTAGCAGGCATCGAAAAACAAATTGTGATTGATGGTGATTCTATTACGCAAGCTTTGTTTGCCACAGTTGGCTTAACGATTAATAGTGCAACCTGGACTGGGCTTCCAGATTATTGCCGTTTTGTTTTATCAGTAACCGAGTCAGAATTTCAAGCAGCTACAACCAAAATTCGTCAATTTCAGCAAATTTTGTTGGCGCAAGAATAAGGTCAAGAAAAGATGATTGCCCTAAACTCTTTTATTCTCCTAAATAGCAGGGAAATAACTTCTGATAATTAACGGTAGTTCAACAACTAAGCGATCGCTAGATTAGTGAAGTTATAATCTCAAGATTTTGAGGCAGAAAAAGTAAAATCAAAACCGCTTTTGGTAGGAGTTAAATCCTGATGCATAAACTCTTTACAACGGTTATGCTCATCTGCGACTAAAACTTTTGCCTGATGACCTTGCTGAACAATTGTAGAGCGATCGCAGGACTGATAGGCAATAATAATCAACAAATCCCCTGGCTTACAAAGCAGAGCGGCACCACCATTAGGACAAATGCTGCCACTACGAGCTTCACCTGGAATAGCATAAGTAGACCAGCGCTTTCCATTTTGGAGGTTAATCACGTCAACTTCTTCCAATGGTAATAGACCGACTTTAGTCATTAAATCGCTATCAATAGTAATACTACCAACATAATTTACATTGGCTTCTGTCACAGTAACACGATGAAGTTTAGCGTGCATTAACCGAATAGTTGCCATTCATTTTTCTCCAGCTCAGAAAATCTTCAATAAGTTTAACCATGTAGACTAGTATTCTACGCTGTGCGTAAATTAAAAATACCTTTGATATAGCTATTTTGATGCAGCTATGGCTGAATCTGACAGAAATAATCGCTGTTTGAAATTTTTCATCAACATGCTCAAGGTTGCAAAACTATATCAACACTAAACTTATTTTATAATTTATCCTTTTAGTTAGGGATGTAAATCTTGCAAAACCCGACGACGATTCTCTAAGGCTTTTTGATAACGAGGATTAATTTTCAAAGATTCTCCATATGATTTAAGTGCTTCCTTGGGGTTAGATAATGCTTCTAAAGCAGCCCCTTGGTTATTCCAAGCTTGATAATATTCTGGTTGCAATGAAATCGCCTTCTGATATGCTGCCAAAGCCTGATGATACTGTTTTTGCTTAAAATAAATATTGCCCTGGCTATACCAAGCCCGATGTTGCTTCCTATCAATTCGCAATAACTGCTGATAAACACTTAAAGCTTCTTCTTTCAATTGCTGTTTTTCTAACAATTTAGCCTTACTATACCAAGCTAAATCATAGTCCGGTTTAATTTCAATTGCTTTCTCATAAGCCGTGGCAGCTTTGTCGTATCGACCTAAGCGAGTTAGAATTCTACCTCGGTTATACCAAGCTAGGTAAAGTTCTGGATTTAAATTAATTGCCTGTTCGTAAGCAGATTCTGCCTCGCTGTAATTGCCTAATTTCTCTAGGGTAATCGCTTGGTTGTACCAAACAGTGTAGTCACTAGGATTAGATTTTAATGCCTGATAATAAGCAACAAAGGCTTGATCGTACTTCTGTAGATAACTAAGGGCAATACCTCGGCGATACCAAGCTTGATTAGATGTTGGTTGTAATGATAAAGCTTGATCCAAACAATGTACTGATTCCTGATATTTTTTTAGTTTCTGAAGAGCAATTCCTTTGTGAACTAGTATTTGATAGCGATCGCTAATAGGAGAAAAACCCAACTTAGGCGCTTGGCAATCAAGGTTTTGCTCATATCTATTGATAATATCAGTAGCTTCACTTCCATGGTTATAAGCTAACCAATTGTGATAACTGAGATCGTCCAAGTTTTGTGTTGTTGCAACCGAAACTTGAGCTAGGGCACTAGATGAAGCAAGTCCTAGACAACTCGTAAAAATCCCAGTAACGATTAATTGATTTAGACAATCCATAATTAAGGGCTACTCAACTAACTTTATAATTCCCTTATAACTATAAAAACACCTTGAGAATGTGATAAAAACCCCTCCAGGAGGTGATTTTCGTCAATCAGTAACATTACTTAGAATTTCTTCTAAGCCTTGAAGGATAAAGGTAACGCAGAATTCTTTACCAAAAAAGCAAGAAGAAATTTTCTCAGGGAACGATTCTATAGACGCAAGATAATGTCAGTAGCAAATGCGATTACTAGAGAATTACCTTGAAGATATTCTATTGTGATAAATAAGATCGATTCGATTCTCTTAAGATTTACTTCTGCCCACAGGTCACAGTATATTAAGAGTTTTAATTTTCTATTCTAATTGGTAGTGATAAAACTCAGTCACAGCAGTTAGGATATGCTTTTAATTGAAGGGAAAAAAGCATTGGAGGGAATGTTAACTGTAGAGCAATAAACAGAGGAAATTGTTAAAACTATCAGCCCCATTGTTAGGAAAAATAGTTGTAAGCTATTGCTGGTCAATAATTTGCTTGTATAGTGACAACCAGCAAATACAATAATTAAGGAGAAAACAGCCCTGTATTTCTAATTAGGTAACATTATCAAGCAAATCAATTATTACTCTTGATTTTCTGCTAGCTTTGACTTCAAAGAAGCTAAGGAGTTCCAACGACTATCGATTTGATTTTCATCTCCAGAAAAAGTTTTAGCAGCACCGCCACAATCATCACCACATAAACGACGAAAGGGAAAAGCCAAAGAAAATTGTTCGTATAGCCACTGTTCTGATGCAAATTGACCATCAGGAGGTAAAGCCTCTGATAATTCTTCGAGCGCAACTTCTCTCTCTTGCGGAAGACTTTGCAAATCAGGATTGATCGCCTCTAGCCAAATTAATTCTGAGTTCTTGATTGCTAAACGATGATTATAATTTTGTAAACAGCGATCGCAACTAAGAGTAACTATCGTTTCTGCTTCAACCAAAACTTCAAGAAAATTACCCCCATGACGGACAACCAAAGTTCCTCGAATGGGAGTTAGTGTTTCTAGACCAGGAATTAGTCCGTCCAAAGCAATTTCTCTTTTTCGCTCTGGAGCTTTTAAGAGTTGTGGAATATCAATTACTTCCATCGATTGATAACCTGCCTGAATACTAATAAAAAAAGCTGGGTGGCTGAGTAGCCACCCTAAATAGATTATGAAGTTAGCGAAGTTTGACTATTAACTTGCGATTAGGTTCTTGACCCTGACTCTCGGTCACTAGATCAGTAGAGTTTTGGAAAAAAGCATGCACTTGTTTCCTTTCCGCTGAAGACAAGCCATTTAACTCAACTTCTTCTCCTGTTTCTTTAACCCTGTCAGCAGCAGTATCAAAAATTTCTCGTAATTCCTGATAGCGAGAAACCCGATACCCATTCACTTCAATGGTATAAGAACTTTGAACACTATCTTCTTGAAAAAGATTCAAAATAGTGTTGGCAAGATACTGAACAGCATCAATATTCTTGCCCTTCTCCCCAATTAAAGCTTCTATTTGTTCTTGAGATAAACCACTAGTATCGATATTTAACCAACAAGAGTCGGAATCATCCGAGACAGTTTCAAACCCATCAATATCAACTGTTAAGGGAGTCCCCATTAAAGACAAAAGAGATTCTAACCAATCTTTGCCCCGAGTTAACTGATTTTCCATAATTTAGAAATGTCCTTACCTAGAAATGGTCTTAACCAGAAGTTTTTTCTTTCTTTTTGGAACCTTTTCTTTCAAAAGGTAAAGATTGTCGATCCTTGTTTTTATCTGCTTTTTCCTGCTCAGCAACAATTTTTTGGATATTCTCTGGTAAATCTTCCTTCATTAAGAACCAGGTCTGACCCATCTGAAATAAATTGGCGACCACAATGTACATTAAAACACCGGCAGGAAGAGGGAAAAATAGAAACATCCCACTAAAAAGTAAAGGAGTTATTTTACCAATCGCTTGTTGTTGTTGTGCAGCAGGATCATCACTTTTTGAATTATTGCTGCCAGTGGTCATCTGCTGGTTAATGTAAATGCTTATTCCGAAGAATAAGACCATAAATAGAATGTCAAAATTGATGTTTCCTGATTCATCAGTTACGCCAACCTGACCTAATGCCTTAATAAATAAGAATCCCTTATTCGCAGCAATTCCGGGGATAGTAACCTGTACAGAAGCGTCTCCAGGCTCTATAGCCTTAATAGTTCCGTCAGCATTGACAGTAAGACGTTCTGCTCCCTTGGTGACTTCCCAAGTTGGAGTTATCTTTTGTTCTGAATATTCAGCTAACAAACTATTTAAGGTTTTCCCTTCTGGGGTTTGGATCTCAACATTCGTTGTCTCGCCTACCCCGATCTTGTTCCCAGCAGGAAGAATGACTTCTAATTTGTCATGAAAACCATCATCGATATAGATATTCTGAGCTTTAGTTACAAAAGGCTGAGGCTGAACGCGCTCAATTTGCTCTTTTGGCAGAATTTGCAAATCGACTGCATAACTTGTATCAGTGAAAGGCGAACCACGCAAAGTAGCAAACAAAGCAAACAGAATAGGCATTTGCAATAGTAAAGGTAAACAACCTGCCAAGGGATTGCCAAACTCTTGCATTAGTTTAGCCATTTCTTCTTGTTGACGCTTCGGATCATTTTGATACCGTTGCTTGATCGCTTCCTGTTTTTCTTTCATCAAAGGCTGAACAATTCGCATCTTACGCATGTTGCGAATTTGTCCGGCACTAAGAGGAAAGACAGCAAAGCGAATTACCAATGTCAAGGCAATAATTGCTAATCCGTAACTTGGTACAATCCCGTAAAAAAAGTCCAGGATTGGCAACATGATGTTGTTAGAAATAAAGCCAATTCCAAAATCCATTCTTCAATCCGTCCAGCCTTTGCGCGGTAAATTTTCTCAATTCAGTTTAGCCGATAGCTGTTGTTGTCAAGTAAGTTTTTGGGGCTAACCAAAAACCTAATTGTAAAGCAATAAAAACAAGCTATTGAGCAATCATTTCTTTAGTTTTGCCTGTCTTAGCTGCTGATTTCTCAGCAATATAGTTAGCAATCTCTCGAAAACGGGGAACAGCTCTCAGCTCTAACCTACTTTTATCTTTTAGAGTTACTACTAAATCTCCCCACAAGCCTATTCCTCTGGGAACATTAACAACATTAACAATTTCGTTATAAATGATATCTGTTCTTTCTCTTCCCATCCAACCCCCTGTAATCGAAATTCGACGGTCAGTTATTCGGTATCGTAACCATAATGCTCTGACGATCGCACCGACGGTCAAAGGAATTGTAATTACAAAAAACCCTAACAACACGTTAAGGATTAGGTCACCTACGTGAGGGCCACCTTCAAAATAGACATCTTCTTTAATACCCATTAATTATTTTTGATTTTACTAAAAGCTGTTCTAATTCTCGCAAAAAATCAACATATTTGCATTCAACTGCCTGAGACTTAACCACAATAACGACTTTCCAGTTATTTTTCACCCTTGGTAACAGCTCAGATAAAGCAGACTTGATCCTTCTTTTAATCAAGTTCCGTTGCACAGCTTTTTTGCTGACCTTAGTGCTGATAGAGATTCCAAATAAAGCTGGATCGTCAGAATCAGATAATTTATGTGGATAAACGAAAACCGCTCTCAAAACCAAATGAGAACTGTGCTTTCGTATTCCTTTTTGATACACATACCGAAAGTCTTGCCAATGCTTAAGACGATGTAGTCTAGGTAAACTCACTGCAAATCTAGCTTAAATTAACTTAAAAAAGCAGTTCGAAAAACTATACTGCCAAGCGCCGACGACCTTTTTTGCGACGAGAGCGAATTACTCTTCTCCCTGTATGACTTCTCATTCTCGCCCGAAAGCCAGAAGTTCTTTTTTGTTTGCGATTACTGCCGCCCAAAGTACGTTTAGTCATCCTTTATTTATCCTCCTCAAAATTTACAGATAATTTTTAAAAAGTCACAATCTATAAGTGTACTATACTTTCTATGGATTGATTCCAATTATCCAAGTGCCAATGTATTGACGAATAGGTAAATCTGCCGCCGGCAATACTTCACAGCGGAAATAGTAAGTACCAACATCAGGATTTTTGACCCCAGAAAAAACTAGTTCAACCTTTCTACTTTCTTGAAGCGGCTCATCTAGTTCTATCTCAAGCAAATAATTTTCTTTATCCCAAATAACTTCTCTAATCGGTAAATATCTTTTTTTCTTTCCTTCTCCAATTGAGACTCGAACAGGATTTTTCTTGGGTTTTTTGTCAGGATTCAGATCGACGTTAAATTTGCCATCAAAATAATCTGGGTAAAAGATGTAAAACTTTGAGGCTCCTTGAGTTAGTTTTTTGCCAGGTATTCTTAGTCGATAGCGATCGCGATTATTTTTTTGCCCACTAAAATCAAGAAAATGGTCGAGTAGATTATCTCGACTCACACCACTAAAAATAGTCAAGCCTGAACCACTCTGGGCGAAAGAGAGTAAAGGAGACCCAGTGATTAACAACCCAGTAACACCTAGGGAAGCCAATAAATTTTTCCAAGAAAAAAGACGTTTTAACATAAACTTTTCAAATTTACTAATTTAACTTTGTAAGAACAATATGATTTACAACCGAACAACAACGAGAAAAAAACTTTGTGAATCTAACTTTAGTCGATCTGCTGGTCTACAGACTTATAACCAGTAAAGAATAACTTATGTAGAAACAGAGCGCCTAGAAAAAGTTAACAGCCCATTAACTGGTTTCAGGAAAATAACAATTAGTCTAGTAAATGAAGACAGAAAACAAACAATGAAAGTTCCACTCTAAAATCTCTACAGACTTCAAAATTTTGACGACCAAAATCAGCATTATCTCTGAATTAGATTCAACATTAATAATAGTCGTCTTCTCACAACATTAGAGGAAATATTTTAGTAGTTAAATCCTATT
>CALKUU010000049.1 GCA_937996665.1 uncultured Xenococcaceae cyanobacterium
AACCGCGCTAACCTAGGTTTCGAAGTAATGCATGAAAGAAATGCACATAACTTCCCTCTAGATTTGGCTGCTGGTGAGCAAGCTCCTGTAGCTCTTACTGCTCCTGCTATCAACGGTTAAGTTGTGAAGTTTACCTCTACCGAGTTTCTCGGTTAAGTTAGATTTTAAAAAACGCTCTCCTTTAATTAGGGGGGCGTTTTTTTGTGTCTTTTTTTATTGTTATCAAAGTTCAGATTAGTTAGGTTTAAGCGCAGAAGAATAATGCTCTACCTCAGGAAATGGTTCGTAAAAATGGTGTAATAGGCTTTTCCAAGTTTGGTACTGTGGAGATTTGCGAAACCCGATGGTGTGATCTTCTAGTTTTTGCCAAGAGACAAGTAGTAAATAGCGATCGCTTTTTTCTAGACATTTTTGTAAATCGTGATTTATGTAGCCAGGAATCGTAGCAATTATTTTGGCTGCTTCTTGGAACACGCTCTCAAACTCTCTGCTCATACCTGGCTTAATATCAAGTACTGCAACTTCAAGAATCATAATGGGATTTGTCTAATTTTGTACTGATGAGTGCGGGGAAAGTTCGGAGTTTAAAATTAGGAATTAGAGAATTTGACCATCAGTCCAGACTCCCTAGATTAATAGGTTTGAAGCAAATTATTTAATAAAAAAGGTTGTGAATAATTTAATCACAACCTCAATCAAATATTTAGTTCTTCAAAAGATAAACCTTTTTAAGTGAGGACACCCTCTTTTTCGTTTGCTTCTTTTGCCAAAAACTTCTCTAACTCTGTCAAAGCATCGGCATCAACCTTAGTCTGCATCGGGCAGAACTTAGGTCCACACATCGAACAGAATTCAGCAGTTTTATAAATATCTGCTGGTAGAGTTTCATCGTGATACTCTTTAGCTCTTTCAGGATCGAGAGACAATTCAAATTGTTTTTCCCAATCGAAATTATAACGAGCATGAGAAAGTTGATCATCGCGATCGCGCGCCCCAGGACGATGACGAGCAATATCCGCGGCATGAGCCGCAATTTTGTAAGCAATTAAGCCATTACGCACATCCTCAGCATTAGGCAAGCCTAAATGCTCTTTAGGCGTTACATAGCAAAGCATTGCCGTACCATACCAGCCAGCCATAGCAGCACCAATCGCCGAAGTTATATGGTCGTAACCAGGAGCAATATCGGTAACTAGAGGACCTAAAACATAGAAAGGTGCTTCGCTACACTCTTCCATTTGTTTTTTGACGTTAAATTCAATCTGATCCATTGGTACATGACCAGGGCCTTCTACCATTACCTGAACATCATGTTCCCAAGCACGACGAGTCAACTGACCAAGAGTTTTTAGCTCAGCTAGTTGAGCTTCATCACTAGCATCATGGGTACAACCAGGACGTAACGAATCTCCCAAACTAAAAGACACATCATATCTTTTAAAGATTTCAATGATGTCATCAAAATGAGTATAGAGAGGATTTTGCTTATGATGGTGCAGCATCCAACGAGCAATAATCCCGCCACCACGAGAAACAATTCCCGTAATTCGGTTTTTCACCAAAGGTAAATGCTCAATCAGAATTCCAGCATGGATGGTCATGTAGTCCACGCCTTGCTGGGCATGCTTTTCAATGATGTGCAGAAAATCGTCAGCACAAAGCTTGTCCATATCGCCATGAACACTCTCTAAAGCCTGATAGATTGGCACTGTGCCAATGGGAATAGGAGATGCGTTAATAATTGCGGTGCGAATTTCATCTAAATTGCCCCCACCAGTGGACAAGTCCATGAGGGTATCCGCACCATATTTAACCGCTAAATCTAGCTTGGCAACTTCTTCCGTAATGTCCGAAGAATTAGGAGAAGCACCAATATTGGCATTTACCTTACAAGAAGAGGCAATCCCAATACACATTGGTTCCAAATTAACGTGATTAATATTGGCAGGAATAATCATCCTGCCTCTAGCTACTTCGTCAAGGATTACTTGTTCAGGTAGGTTCTCTCGCTTGGCTACATACTTCATTTCTTCAGTAATAATGCCTTTACGTGCATAATGCATTTGAGAAACATTACCTTGTCCTTTCCGCTTAGCAACCCATTCAGTTCTCATTAATAATTATCCTCAATTTACAGCTTCCCTCCGCTGGTGCTAACCAGTCTCAGGTTCTAAGGGTATATCTCAGCCTATGTATCTTTGCTCAGGCACCCCTAGCTATCGTCGTAGATTCTAGCACTATCAGCGATTGTAGAGACAACAATCCGCGCCTAAATGCTAGAGCAAATTTAAAAATAAATAAATAGCAGCAAAAAAAATTTATAAATATTTCTTACTTGACTAACTTGCGTAAAGAAACGCAAATAATTTCCTGAAATCTAGTATTTGAACCTAATTTACTATCTAGCTTTCTAGCAGGTTTGAACGGAGGGGTAAATTGTCTAACTCTTCCTTCATTCACCTCATCAGAGCAGGACTATGTCCTCGAATGGGGATAATCAGGTCAAAATAATTCCGAACTCCGAATTCCAAATGTTCATCCAAAAACTGATAGCTCTACTACCTAGACTTCTAAATCTGCCATAGCAAAACGAATCTGCTCTAAACGACGACGATTTACTCCCAAGTCTGATTCTCCTAAGCGCGAAGCCGAACGCATTTCAATAGCTTTTTTGTCTGTTGGGAAATAGAATTCCACATCATCGATAAAGCCCATTAAACGGCTAGTTGACTGGGCAAGAATATAATTTTCGTTATGTTCGATTACTTCTGTACCAGGAACAACAGTTAAAACTTGCAACAGAGTTTTTTTCACCTGTTCTCTTTCTCCTTGGTAAGTAAGGGGTGCAATTAGATGTTCTTCATCTGCTTTTTGGGAGACGACACAGTTAGGACTTTCTGGACAAGGAGATAGTAAGCCGTCTTTAACTCCTAAATTTTGAGGTACATCCCCTGCAAAAATATTTTTGACAATTGGTAAGGCAATTATGGTTTGCGCTGAGTTGATTTCTAGGGGGTTTGTTCCCAAAAGATTTGCCCAGGCGGGACTAGTACCAACAGTTAGGAGAGTGGCGATCGCTGCCAACAAGACTGTTGCTTTTTTTAAGCCAGATAATTTTAAGCCAGAAAATAGTTGTCTCAGCATAATAAACCAGGAGATAGATATGATTAACGTTCCGAGTTATCATAGCAAGCCTATTTCCTATCTTTCAATTAGGTTTGACTCCAAATAGCATCGAAATCAAACACAATTTTGGGTACTTATTCTCTTGAAACTTACTGAGGATAGATAGCTGAGATTATCTCGCCTGAATCTAGCTTGGCTACTTTTGAGCCTTTGCTATCGCGAGGCATAATCCCCACACTGCTGACGACAATGGGAATTCTTCTATCATTGGTGGTGGTGGCGATCGCTTCTGGCGCAGAGTCCGACAACATAATAGCCGCCAAACGATCTTGCTTGTTATTAAAGTTAATTGCCTGAGTGCCAATATCTCCCCTTTTCGATAAGCGGATATTGCCAATCTCTAACTGTTTGCCATAACCAAGCTCGGTAACCAGTAAAAGGTTACTTTGATCAGTTAAAGTTACACAACCAATAATTTTTTCACCAAATCTTAACCGCAAAGCCTGATTTCCTTTGGCATTTCTGCCCATGATCGGAATCTGTTGATCGTTAATGGGGAAACGAAGCATTCTGCCGCCGTTGGTGGCAATGATCAATTCTTGATCTGCTTGGACAAGTTTTAGATCTCGAAGACGATCTTTATCTTTGAGCTTCATTAAGACTAAACCACGATTTCCCAAGCCATCTAGTTCAGAACCTTTAAGCCTTTTTAACATTCCTTGTTCACTCAATAAAACCAGATCGTAGTTGTGGGTTTGAGCTTGATTGGTTTCTGTTGATTGGGTTGACTCTGCTTGGGTTGAATCTGAAGTGGTTGCAGACTCTTGACTAGATGATTCTTGATTCGATACTTCTGGTTGCGATTCAGTAGAGATCTCTGCTTGGTCTGGGGCTGATTTTTCTGGAGCCGGTGAGGAAGGAATTAAGAAATGAGCAATAGTTTGGGAAGCTTCTCTTTGCGCAGCAGAGGAAAGAAAGCTGAGAGTGCTTGCATTCTGACCTTCCAAGTTATTGGGAATTTCTTTTAGCTCAACTGGATAAATTCTGCCACTATCGGCAGCAAAAACCATTTTGTTATCAGTTCCTAGAAGCTGCTTGTGGGCAATAAATTCTTCTCCTGCTTTCAAGTTAGTAGAACTAATTTGATCGACTTGGTCGGGATTTTGCCAGTAAATGTGGTTCTGATTCGTAATGATTAGCTCAGCTTGTGCAGATTGCTCTGGTTTAAATAAAGAGCCAGAATCTGTATTTTTTTGAGATTTAGCTAATTGCCCTTTCGTTCCTCTAGACCTTTTTGAAGTCGAGGAATGGGGAGATTCAAAAGTTTGACAGATTTTGGTACGTCTTTCGTCACTGTAATTACGCTTGAGGGAACGGAATTCTTTTTTCAGCGATTTCATTAACTCGTGGCGATCGCCTAATAACGTCTCTAGCCGCGTAATTTTTTGGTTTAATTCTGCTTGCTCGGTCTCTAGTTTTTGCTTTTCTAAACCAGTTATGCGACGCATGGGCATCCCCAGAATAGAATCGGCTTGAAATTCACTAATTGATAGTTCCTCAACTAAGCGAACCTTGGCAGTTGTTCCATCGGCTGAGTTACGCAGAATATCGACAATAGCATCGATATTTTCTAAAGCGATTAGCAATCCTGAGACTATATGCAGTCGATCTTGCGCTTTTTCAAGCTCGTTACCATGTTGTTTTCTGAGGGTTTCTTCTCTGAAAACCAGAAATTCTTCTAACAACTGTCGGAGAGAAAGCTGCACTGGTTTATTGTTAACCAACGCCAGCATAATCGCGCCAAAATTACTTTGAAAAGCAGTTTGCTTGGCTAATTTCCTTAGTACTTCTGGAGCAGAAGCATCTTTTTTCAGTTCCATCACGACTCGCATCCCTGTGCGATCGCTCTCATCTCGAATATCCGCAATACCTAAAAGCTTGCTTTGATTAACTAGATCCGCAACCTTTTCAATCCAAGCTGCTTTGTTTACCTGATAAGGCAGCTCATTAACTATTATTGCAGTCCGTTCTTTTCTTCTTTTCTTATTGCGTAGATGAATAGTTTCTACCTTGGCAATTCCGCAAACTTTAATAATTCCTCGCCCAGTGCTATAGGCTTCTCTAATTCCTTTGGTTTCAACGATTTCTCCCCCTGTTGGGAAATCAGGGCCAGGAATCAAATCCCACAATTTTTCATCGGCTAGATTGGGGTTATCGATCAGCGCAATCAAACCATCAACAATTTCCCCTAGATTATGAGGGGGAACATTCGTTGCCATTCCCACCGCAATTCCAGAGCAACCATTTAACAACAAAATCGGCAGTTGAGCTGGAAGCACCACTGGCTCTTGCTGCGAGCTATCAAAATTGTCAACAAAACCAACAATCTCATCCCCAATTGCATCAAGCATTGCCTGATGGGCGATCGGAGAGAGCCTTGTTTCGGTATAACGCATCGCCGCAGGCGGATCGTTATCTACAGAGCCAAAGTTACCATGCCCATCCAAGAGAGGATAGCGAGAAGAAAAGCTTTGGACTAAGCGCACCAAAGCATCATAAACAGATTGATCTCCATGAGGATGATATTTACCCAAAACATCCCCAACAACCCTCGCACATTTACGATAAGGTCGGTCAGGAGTTAAGCCTAATTCGTACATTGCATACAAAATGCGTCTGTGTACTGGTTTTAATCCATCCCTAGCATCGGGTAGAGCTCTTCCAATAATGACGCTCATGGCGTATTCGAGATAGGACCGCTCCATTTCCGTATGCAAAGCAGTAGGAATAATTTGACCAGTCCCTAACAAATTAAGCTGTTCCGTCATATTGAATAAAATTCTCCGCAAGTTGTTAACAGACCGCGATTTTGATTAAGCATCGAATAAAATACTTTTACTGCTTCAGCGAAATAATAATATAAAAAGTAAGAAAATGCCTCATCTGACTTTTTTACGTCACAATTAAACTTGAACGACAATGTTGAAGTATCTTCCTTAAACGAGTTTCTTAAACAAATTTGTAACATTAATTTTTTATTAGTACGAACACGATCTTTTTTTAGCTAAGAGCAAATGACAACAGTTTTGATTGTAGAAGACGATCCTATTAACTATAGGGTTTTTTCCAAAATCCTCACTAAAAGGGGTGGTTTAGATGTTAGAGGAACCGAAGATGTAGAAGAAGTTCTCCAGATTGCTAATTCAGGGGAAGTTGATGTGATTTTAATGGACGTTTCCCTCGCCAACAGTGCCTATGAAGGACAACCAGTAGATGGGATCAAAATTACCCAAATGCTCAAGTCTGACCCCAACACAGCAGAACTACCGATTATTCTGGTTACGGCTCATGCAATGCAAGGCGATCGCGAAAACTTTCTTAAGCAAAGTGGTGCTGATGGATATATTTCCAAACCAGTCGTTGACCACCAACAGTTTATCGACCAGATAGTTGCGCTAGTTCGATAGTTATAGCGAATTGCTGTCGTGGTTTTCAAGTGGCTTATCTTGATAGACAAATCAGAGCTAGTCTGAAAACTTAATCTAAAGTAAATAATGAAGAAACAATTCCGCTAGATCGGTTCGGAACAAGTTTGGTATTTTCGATTATTAAGCTTTCTAACTTTGTTAAGGAAAAAATCTTGACGACGTAAATTTCGGTGTTATCTGTTCTTCCAAAATTACTTGCAAACGCAGGTCAAAATTCACCGAAATATTTGTCATCGCCAAGAAACTAAATATATTCAGAAATATCTTGTCCGCAATCATCAGCTAAATAGGAAAGCGAGCGAAACCGTAAACCAACAAATTGCTCGTAAAGAGGGTTTAGTTTGCAAAGGGGTGGAATATGAGCGATAGTTCTGCCAAATAAGTTAATGTCGCGCTCGAAAGGACATTGAGAAGGGATCACCTTACAAACAAAATTAGCTAATCGTGGGTCTTTGATATCTAGCTCATCTAGCCAATCTTTGACGGGGTGGAGTATATCAGCATTGGATTTAGCAAAAACCGTGTTATCTTTTTCTGACTCGATCTTTTCTGGTTTATAAAGAGTATTCTCTAATTGCTGTAAGGCACTAACTTCAACGTTCATAGCCTCACTAAATTTGTGCAAAAGATCATACTCAGACGTAGAATAAACTCCGTCAGCTACTGCTACCAAAACTGCGGTTCTTAGGAAATTTTCTGC
>CALKUU010000050.1 GCA_937996665.1 uncultured Xenococcaceae cyanobacterium
CATTAAAAAATTATGCCTGAAATCAACTTTCAAATTCAGTGGCCCGACGGTACAGAACAAAATTGTTATTCTCCTTCTCTAGTCGTCAAAGAATACTTTACTCCAGGGGAAAGTTACGAACTAGCTGAATTTGTTCAAAAATCCCGTACAGCTTTGAATATTGCTAGCGATCGCGTTAAAAAAGCATATGGTTTTTCTTGTAGTCAAGCCTTAGGACAAATAAAGCAAATCGAATCTAAAGCATTAGAATATCAACAACTATCTGAACCAAAAGTACAATTTATTAATTTTAGCGAACACAATTCTAATCAAGGTTAAGTCCGAATACTGGTGCCGCGAAATAAACAGTAAAGCAAAATCATCGAGTTCTAAAATACGGATACTGCCTCAACTTTAGCTAGCCATAGATAGCAGAAAGCTAGAACTAGCATGATCAGTTAAAAACTTCAGCTAGTTCTAGCGATAGCTAACAGCAACTAATTTTTTTAGTTAGCTGACGATTTGTTTTTTAGGGATTGATAAACAATCCGATCTTTTCTTTTTTCTTCTTTTAGCTTCGATTTCAGGACTTGTACCTGAAACATACTGGGATGCTGTTGTTGATTTTTCATTAGGAATTGAATTCGAACTAGTTGATCTTTGCTTTTGCGAAAAGCACTCATTGTTCCCATCCCACTTAAAAATAGTTGAGGAAATTTTAAACTTGAGAACAACTTATTGGGAATCCGTATCGTTGGCAAAATAAGCGAAAGTTCCGATTGTGGAAGCTAAAGCCCAACCTAAAAATAAAACGCAAATTAGGGCGATTATCATGATGTTTCTCCTCAGCAAAAAGCTGAATTTGAGTTACACCCACACAGTAACAACGTTGTCAATATATTTCAATATTTATTAACAGATTATCTAAATTGTAACGTTGAGTAATAAATTTCTCAGAATAATTGCTTTCGTTGAAAATGGCTGTGAATCATGTTTTAAGGAAAGTTGAGGAATTTTGGGTAAAAGTGAATTGTATCGAAGAAAACTAAACAACGCTAAGCGGATCTTAGAATTCGTTCGCTTTTATGAGGAAAATTAATTATTTAGGCTAAATCTTGACGATCTCAATAGAAGTTAATTTCTCTGCTTAGTTTTATCCAAGTTGGATCAAATTAAAATTCTTAAATCTGAGATAGACAAACCAACTTATAGAGAATTCTCGCGCCAACGTTGCCATCCCATTCGTCTCCATTTTTCCCTGGAGCGACTTCGCACAGATCGAAACCAATAATAGTTTTCTTGGCTTTAACTAGCGATCGCATTAAATAAATCGCTTGATCAAAATCCAAACCCCCTGGCACAGGAGTCCCTGTATTCGGGCAATAAGCAGGATTTAAACCATCAATATCAAAACTGATATAAACCTTGTCTGGTAAATGGGCAATAATTTTTTGGCACTGAGCAGCCCAGGTAATTCCCTCATAACTATTAGCTTTAAGTTGCCAGTCTGCAAACATAACAATTTGCGGATCACTTTTTACTCTGGTCATTTCTGCTTCGCAGACATCGCGCACCCCAACTTGAACCAGACGATTAATCTGGGGGATTTTGAGCGCATTATCCATAATCGAAGCGTGGGAATGGCTAAAACCTTCGTAAGCTTGGCGCAAATCGGCATGGGCATCAATTTGCAGAATGCCATATTCTGAATGTTTTTCTGCCAGAGCTGTCATTAAACCCAAGGGAACGCTATGATCGCCACCGACAACCCCAACTAATTTTTCCTGGGAAAGAAGTTTTGAAGCCTGGTCATAAACCCAACTATTAAGATCAATTGAGGCTTGATTAACTGCTCCTAATTGCTGAGAGATCGCCCTATCCTCGACTTTGCCCCCAGATTCTAGGTAGTCAATTACTTCTTCGGCGATCGCTCTAGCTTCTCGATTTTGCTGGTGGATATCAAAGTCAATCGGGATAGTTGCACATTTGATTTGCCAAGCTTGAGGCAGATCGCAGTCATACCAATCTAGCTGAACAGAAGCATCTAAGATTGCTTGAGAACCCTGAGCTGCTCCTGGACGATAAGAGGTAGTCACATCCCAAGGAACAGGAAGTAAAACAATATTTGCCTCGGCAACGGAATAAGGAAAACCAAAGAAAGAGCCGTTAGGAACGGTAATCCCATTGGGGTCAAAATTGCCTGGATTCATTTCTTATCCAACTTATGTAGCTATGTACAATCAACAATTAACAATTAACAATTAACAATTAACAATTAACTCAAGACAAACGATTTTTAAAATCCTCATAACCAAACTCTCTAACTAACTCAAAACTACCATCACTATGAATAATGCCGATCGCTGGATGATTAACACCATTAAACATCGAAGTTTTAACCATCGTATAGTGGATCATATCCTCAAATAAAATCGCATCCCCAATCTGCAAAGGCTCAGCAAAATAATAATCACCCATCCCCATAAAGTCACCTGCCAGGCAAGTTGTACCCCCCATGCGATATTTAGCTTCGCCCTTTTTGGGATCTCTAGCACCTCTAACTTTGGGTTTATAAGGCATTTCTAAACAGTCGGGTAGATGAGCCGTAAACGAAATATCGAGCATGGCAATAGTTGAATCTGGAGTTGGAATGAGATCGAGAACAGTAGCCAGCAGAAATCCAGTCTGCCAGGCGATCGCCGAGCTAGGTTCCAGATAAATATCTAAGTTAGGATAACGAGCTTTAAAATCAGTTAACACCCTAATTAAATGCTCGCAATCATAATCACTAGCCGTCATTAAATGACCACCCCCCAAATTCAACCACTTAAGTCTAGGTAGATGATGACCAAACAGTTTTTCGATTTGGGCTAAAGTTAGCTCCAAAGCCTGAGAGTTACTTTCACAGAGGTTATGACAGTGCAAGCCCTCGATTCCTTCTGGTAGTCTATCCCCTAGCAACTCTGCCCTAATTCCCAACCGAGACAGGGGCGAAGCAGGATTATAAATATCAGTTGCGACAGGAGAATATTCGGGATTAATCCTTAGACCTGGGGATACTCCAGCCTTGAGGGTTTGTTCTTTAAATTGCGCCCATTGACTGAGTGAGTTAAAAGAGACATGGGTCGCTCCGATCAGCATTGCCGAGAAATCTGGCGATCGGTAAACAGGAGCATAAAGATGAAGTTCACCCCCAAATTCTTCTCTACCTAGCTTGGCTTCAAACAAAGAACTAGCAGCAATTCCCTTGAGATATTTATTAACCGTGGGAAAAGCACTAAACATCGCAAACCCTTTGAGTGCCAGCAAAATCGTAATTCCTGCTCTCTGTTGCACTGAGTCGATTAACTCCAGATTACGAATTAGTTTGGCTTCCTCTAGAACATAGCAAGGGGAAGGTAGGTGCGAATAATCTGGCATATTTGTTGACTAACCTCTAATCGGTGAACTCATTAGAGTCATTAACAGATTCGTGCCATTCCAAACCATAGGTTCCTAACTTTTCCAGAAAAGGATCGGGGTCGAGTTGTTCCACATTGAAAACGCCCTCACCTTGCCATTTACCAGTCAGCATCAACATTGCCCCCAGCATAGCGGGAACACCTGTCGTGTAAGCAACAGCCTGCGCCCCTAGTTCTTGATAAGCTGCTGCATGGTCGCAGTTATTGTAGATGTAATAGCTTTGGGGCTTGCCGTTTTTAAGTCCCCGAATGTGGCAACCAATCGAGGTTTGACCCTCATAGTTTTCTCCGAGAGAGGAGGGTGTGGGTAAGACTGCTTTGAGAAATTGCAAGGGCACAATCTGCTGCCCTTCGTATTCAATTGGTTCGATACTAGTTAAACCAACATTTTCGAGAACTCGCAGATGGGTAAGATAGCTTTCGGAGAAAGTCATCCAAAAGCGTGCCCTCTTAATGGTGGGGATATGCTTAACTAGTGATTCAAGTTCCTCGTGGTACAAGAGATAGGACTCTTTTTTGCCGATCGCTGGATAGTCAATAGGGCGATGCACCGAAAATGGTTCAACTTCTAGCCAAGTAGAATTTTCGTAGTATTTTCCTGGCTGGGTAATCTCTCTAATATTGATCTCGGGGTTAAAGTTGGTTGCAAAAGGATGTCCATGATCCCCAGCGTTGCAGTCAACAATATCTAGATAGTGAATCTCATCAAAGTGATGTTTGAGGGCATGGGCTGCAAATACCCCCGTAACTCCAGGATCGAAGCCACAACCCAAAACCGCCATAATCCCAGCTTGTTTGAATCTTTCGTGATAGTTCCACTGCCATTTGTACTCAAATTTGGCCTCGTCAGGTGGTTCGTAGTTAGCCGTATCGAGGTAATTTACCCCTGTAGCTAAACAAGCATCCATAATCGGCAGATCTTGATAGGGAAGCGCCACATTAATCACTAGTTCGGGCTGGAAATCATTAATTAGTGCCACTAGCTCAGGTACTTGATCTGCATCAACTTGAGCCGTTGTGATTGCTGGGTGAGGAGTAGCCGCAGCAATGCGATCGCACTTTTCTTTAGTCCGACTTGCGAGCAGGATTTCCGAGAACACATCTGGCAATTGGGCGCATTTTTGAGTAACAACATTACCCACGCCGCCCGCGCCAATAATCAAAACTTTAGCCACAGTTATTAAGATTTAGAAGTTTGTAATAGAGGACAAATTATTTAACGGTAATAGACCTAAAGCAAAATTTTTTAGACTTTCTACTTTAAGAGAAACTTATCAAAAGTAATTTTCAATTAGCCATGAACGATTAACCATCAACAGCGAATAGTCAAATTATGCAGTTCAGATATCAAATCAACAACGCTCATCATTTCTTTACTAAATAAGTATAATTGCTTAATCCACGTTCGTAGTTACTTAATAGTTTTTGGGCTTCGTCGATAGTAATCAAATTCTCTCGCAGCGCAGTTTCGGTGCGACGACGCATAATTTCGACTAAATCTTGCCCATCGTAATCTACATAATTAAGAACCTCTTTGATCGCATCGCCTTTGACAAGCTGTTCAATCTTATAGCCCTGGGGAGTTATTTGGATTTGGGTAACATTTGTACTGCCAAAAAGATTGTGTAAGTTACCCATAATTTCTTGGTATGCCCCCACCAAAAACATGCCTAAGTAATAGGGCTTGCCATCTTGGAGAGGGTGTAGCTCTAACAACTCTTTTACCTCTTTACGGTCAATGAAGCGATCGATTTTGCCATCACTATCACAGGTGAGATCGGCTAGAGTTCCTCTAACGGTGGGTTCTTGATCGAGGCGGTGAATCGGCATCACAGGAAATAGCTGATCGATCGCCCAAGTATCGGGAGCAGATTTAAAAATCGAGAGATTGACGTGATAAGTCGAGGCTAATTTACTCACCAAATCGGTCATATCTTCGGGGACATCATCTTGGTCTTGAATAAGCTTGGTAATTTTTTGGCAACAAGCCCAGTAGAGTTGCTCGGCGCAAGCTCGTTCTTCTAAGTTCAAATAGCCCAAATTAAACAAACTCAGGGCTTCTTCCTTAAGCTGAATTGCATCATGGTAGGTTTCCTGATAGTTCTGCCCATCGATTGAGTTATAGGTTTCCCAGAAATTATGAAGAACTAAATGTTCCTCTTCTGTTTTAAATAAGGGCAGGGCGCAGTCATTATTGCTGCTGGCTAGGACATCAAAAATTAGCACTGACTGATGAGAAGCGATCGCCCGACCACTTTCACTAACTAAGGTCGGAGCTTGAACCTTGCCCTGAGCGCAAGCATCTTTAACCTGCGCCACAATATCATTGGCGTAGTTTTGCATGTTGTAATTCTTCGAAGCAGGGACATCGGTTTTCGAGCCACTGTAATCGATCGCTAGACCACCACCAACATCCAGGTATTGCATATTCGCGCCCATGTTTGCCAGTTGCACATAAATTTGACTGGCTTCTCGAATGGCATTTTTAACCGAAGAGATCGCCGAAATTTGTGAGCCGATATGAAAATGCAAAAGCGCAAAGCAATCTAACATTTCTTCTCGCTCTAGTCGGCGCACCATCTTGATAATTTGGGGAATGCTAAGACCAAACTTGGCGCGATCGCCTGTGGAATTTCCCCAGCGTCCTGTGCCTTGGGTGTTGAGCTTAGCGCGCACTCCCAGGATCGGCTTAATTTCTAGTTTATGACTAATTTCTAGGGCTAAAGATAATTCTTCTAGTTGCTCGATCACGATAATTGGTTTTTGCCCCAAGCGTCTAGCTAGCAGAGCGGTTTCGATATATTCGCGATCTTTGAAGCCATTACAGATCAGTAATGGTTGCAATTCAGACTGATTTTGATTGGCTTCGAGCATGGCAAGAGCCACGATCAATTCTGGTTTAGAACCTGCCTCTAGTCCAAAGCTATAAGGTTTACCGCAATTCACTAAGTCTTCGATTAGGTGACGGTGTTGATTGCACTTGATCGGGAAAACGCCTTGATATTTACCTGGATATTGGTAATGAGAGATCGCTCTATTCATGCAGCTATGTAACCGCTCCAGGCGATCAGCCAAGATGTCGGAGAAGCGAATCAATAAGGGTAGTTGAATGTTGCGCTGCTTGAGCGATCGCACTAATTCGTATAGGTCGAGGGGGATGTTTTGGGCGGCAACTTGAGGATCGACGGTAATGTTACCAGCTTCATTAATCGAAAAGTAAGGTTCTCCCCAGCTTTCGATGCCGTAGAGGCGTTTGCTGTCTTCAACAGTCCAGGTGGGTTCGGTTGTTGATTCGGTGGCTATTTGCTCGGCAATAACCATTGAGAGTTTTTCTTGCCTAGTCTTTTCTTGTTTACTCTGTTGTTGCGAACCAGAATTTAAGGATAAATTGCTTTCAACTACCATTAATATTCCTTAATGTTGAAGTAGATTAATGATGATTTTAATGGCTTTGTCTCTAAAATCAAAATAATCAATGCTTATGGGAAATATGATTGATTTTTATCGTTAAAATGATAGCGGTTTAGAGGGTGATCCTGATCCCACCAGCTTAAAAACTTAAATTCAAAGTACTATTCTTTAATCCTTATTTATATTACGAAAATCCTACAAAGACTAGCACAGAAACAAGCCTGAATTCCAGACCATTTCTTAACAAGAAATCGGCAAAACCTCTCAATTTAAGCTAAGAAGAAAATATCGCTGAAATAATGGGAACTATTAGGATATAGCGATATTTGAGTGAGTATGTTAGTAGGATATTGTAATCTCAGGCGAATCTACGAAACTGCCAATTCTCTAATTTATGAAAGTATTCGAGAACAAGACAACTTCCCCGTAATTATCAAGCTAATCAAACAAGAATATCCCTCCCTCGAAACTATTCATCGCTATCGCCAAGAATACGAAATCCTTAATTGCCTAAAACATCCTGGCATTATCCAGACCTATGATTTACTGCGCCACAACAGCCAACTAGGAATAGTCCTCGAACACTTCTCGACAAAATCCCTAGAAAACCGCTTACAAGAAAAAAAATTCACCTTGACCGCAAGCCTTAAGCTAGCGATCCAACTTGTCGATGCCCTTAATATTGTTCATCAGGCAAACGTAATTCATAAAGACATCAACCCCAGCAACATTCTCTTTAATCAAGAAACAGAAGAATTAAAAATCATCGATTTTGGCATCGCTACTAAACTGCCCAAAGAACAAAAATCGATTCAAAACTACAAAACATTAGAAGGAACCTTGGCTTATATCTCCCCAGAACAAACAGGGAGAATGAATCGCAGCTTAGACTATCGTAGTGACTATTATTCCTTGGGAGTAACTCTATACCAACTCCTAACTCAACAATTACCATTTGAAGTGCAAGAGCCAAGGTCGTTGATTCATGCTCATTTAGCAAAAATACCGCGATCTCCCCATCAACTTAATTCTGAAATTCCTCAAGTAGTTTCAGATATCGTGATGAAGTTGATGTCCAAAAATGCGGAAGATAGATATCAAAGTACCTCAGGAATCAAACATGATTTAGAAACCTGCCTATCTCAGCTAACTAACAACGGAGAAATTAGCCAGTTTAGCCTAGGACAAAAAGATATCAGCGATCGCTTTATCATTCCCGACCAACTTTACGGTAGAAAAACAGAAGTAAAAGTATTGCTAGATCGCTTTGAGAAAGTAGCTCAAGGTCATTCAGAAATGATGCTGGTGGCAGGATTTTCTGGTATTGGTAAGACAGCAGTAGTCAATGAAGTCCACAAACCCATAACCAGAAAAAAAGGTTATTTCATCAAGGGTAAATTTGACCAATTTAATCGCAACATCCCTTTTCGCGCCTTTGTCCAAGCATTTAATAGTTTAGTTCAAAACTTATTAGCCGAATCAGACAAGAAATTAAGCCAGTGGCAACAAGAAATCTTGAACGCGTTATTGCCTAATGCTCAAGTAATTATTGAGGTCATACCCAGTCTAGAAATCATTCTAGGAAAGCAACCAAAAGTCCCTGAGCTAACAGGTAGCGCAGCTCAAAATCGGTTTAATTTAGTCTTTAGCCAATTTGTGCAAGTATTTGCCAAACAAGAACATCCCTTGGTGATTTTCTTGGACGATTTACAGTGGGCAGATTCTGCATCTTTGAGTCTACTGAAGCTATTGATGAGTGAATCGGCAACAAACTCTAATTCATTACTGATATTAGGTGCATATCGAGATAATGAAGTATCTCCTGCTCATCCATTAAGCTTGTGTTTGCAAGAAATGGAGCAAGAAAAAGCTCGTATTAAGAAAATAACTTTAGAACCGCTAGCTAAGTCAAATATCAATCACCTAGTTGCAGAGACTTTGCTTTGTTCTCAGGTACTTGCTACTCCTTTATCAGAGTTGATTTACCAAAAGACTCAAGGTAATCCTTTCTTTACGACTCAGTTTATTAAAGGGCTATATGAAGATGGATATCTTAATTTCAATAGAGAAGAAAATTGTTGGCAATTCGATCTTACTGAGCTAAAGCAGCTTACTCTCACTGATGATGTGGTGGAGTTTATGGTTAGTCGGTTGCAGAAATTATCAGGAGCAACCCAAAATGTCTTGAAATTGTCTGCTTGTATTGGCAATCGATTTGATTTGGCTACTTTGTCGATTATTTGTGAGAAGTCCGAGGTAGAAGTTACTGATGACTTGTGGTCTGCTTTAAAAGCTGGTTTGCTTATTCCTGAGACTCAAATTTACCGACTATATGCCGAAGATGAGATTCAAAATACTTCAGAAGATAATTTTATTGAATATCGTTTCTTACATGATCGGGTTCAACAGGCAGCCTATGCCTTAATTTCTGAGGAGATTAAAGCAGCTATCCATCTGAAAATTGGTCAGCTTCTACTCAAAACAAACACCTCAGTAGAGTCAACTAGCGATCTTTTTAATATAGTTAATAATCTCAATTTAGGAAGTAGTTTAATTTCTGAGGGAACTGAGACTGAGAAACTTATCGAATTAAATCTTCAAGCAGGAACCAAAGCCAAAAAGGCGATCGCCTATGCCGAGGCAGCCTTATATCTGCAAACAGGAATTAAGTTACTGACAGAGCAGAGATGGCTCAATCAATACAACCTCAGCCTTAACCTTTATTCAGAATTAGTAGATATTAATTACTTACAAGGTGAGTTTGAAGCAGTTTATGAAACTAGCCAACTGGTTTTAGCCAAGATTACAGAGATTGCAGATACTATTCCATTTCATCTCGCTCAAATTTCTTGTTATCAAGCAGAGGGAAAGGTTTTAACAGGATTAGAGTTAGGAATACAAATCTTAGATTCCCTAGGAATAAAGCTCTTAGAAAGAGACTCTAACCAGATCCTCAAGCAAACTCTACTTGAATTTCAAGCTAAAACTATTAATGACTTCGTTAATCTATCTCAAACTCAAGATAGAAAAATTCTCAGAATTCATAGTCTTATTACGGTACTAATTTCTTGTGCCTATAAAGCCAAACCAGAATTACTATCTTTATTAATTTGCGAGCAGGTTTCTTTATTGCTTCGCTATGGCAATATTCCTGCATCAGCCTCAATTTATGCAACTTATGGAATGCTTCTTAATGGATCACAAGATTTTGAATCAGGAAATTTTGCCAGAGAAGTCGCGATCGCTATTAGGAAAGCATTTCCAGCTAGAGAGTTTGAAGTAAGAGTTTGTAACCTAATTTATTCTTACCTCAATCCTTGGAAAAATTTGCTCAAGAAATCGATCGCTCCATTAAAACAGAGCATTCCCATTGGCATAGAATCTGGAGATATCGAATATACTGGCTACGCTATTCATCATCATGCTCAATTCCTCCTTTTTGCTGGGTCAGATCTAGAAACTGCTGCTCAAGAAATTGAATCTTATTCTCAGATCTTAAAAACTTATAGACAAGAGGGCATGTTGTTGGGGGTTCAGGTTTTCCAGCAAACTATCTTGAATTTGCTCAATCATAGTGATGCTCCCTGGGAAATTAGGGGGAAAGTTTTTCAAGAGTCCCAACATATTCAGAAATGGGAAAGCAATGGTTTGATGATTTTTAATGGTTCGCTCTACATCAATAAATTGATGTTAAGTGTCTTGTTTAACAATTCTAGTTTGGGAATTAGTTATGCAGAGACAGCGAATAAATATGTCCCAGGGTTAACAGGAGAATTTCAACTCTCATTGTTATATTACTATCAAGCTCTTTCCTATTTAGCAGTCTGGGATGGCTCCTCTGATCAAGAAAAATCAAAAATACTCCACAAAGTAACCTCATCTTTAGAGCAATTAGAACTATTTTCTAACTATGCTCCCATGAATTTTCAACATAAATTAGACCTAATCGGGGCTGAGAAAAATCGAGTTTTAGGTAACAAAGTTGAAGCTTTAGAACTATATGATCAAGCGATCGCAGGAGCGAAAGAAAATGAATATATTCAAGAAGAAGCCCTAGCCAATGAACTAGCCGCCAAATTTTATCTTGATTGGGGCAAAGAAAAAATTGCAGCAGTCTATCTGCAAGAAGCCTATAACTGTTATGCCCAATGGGGAGCAAAAACAAAAACAAACCAGTTAAAACAGGACTACCCTCAATTATTGCGTCCTATCCTCGAACAAAAACAACAAGCTTTTAATCCTTTACTAACCCTATCTTCGCTCTCTAGAGTTGATGACTCCGCTAGTAGCTCGCTCCAAACAAATTTAACCATCAATGACACTTTAGATTTAACAGATATTCTCCGAGCAGCCCAGGCTCTGACCAAAACCCTTGATCTTGATGAATTGTTGGTCAAACTAGGTGAAATTATTATCCAAAATTCAGGAGGCGATCGCCTAGTTTTAGCCTTAGTAGATACCACTGGTGCATGGGAAATTAAGATTGCCACAGATACAGAAAATCTGGAAGTTCATCCTAGCTCCTCAGGGATTGAACTCAATAACCCCATCAGACTAATCAATTATGTCAAAAACACCCAAGAAGTTGTTCTCGTCAATAATCTAGAAACTGACTTGCCAATTATTGATGATTATCTGCTTGAGCAAAAACCCCAAAGTCTTCTGACCTTACCCTTAAAACATCAAGAAAAGACAATTGGGGTTCTCTACTTGCATTCCCATCGAGTTAGAAATCTTTTCAGTCCTGAAAGACTAGCTGTCATCGAGTTTCTCTGTTCCCAAGCAGCGATCGCAATTCATAATGCCCAACTTTTTGAATCTGCCTCGCTTAAATCATCGGTCATCGAATCTTCTGTTGATGGCATGGCAATCCTCGAAGATGGCAAATTTACCTATTTAAATCAAAGTCATGTCTCCCTTTTTGGGTACGAAACAGAAGAATTAATTAACGAATTTTGGGCAATATTATATGAACCAGACGAATTGCAACGTCTTCAAGAAGTTGTTTTTCCCATAATTGTCAACACTGGAAAATGGTCGGGAGAGGCTACGGCTCGGCGCAAAGATGGGAGTACCTTCCCTGAAGAATTAAGTCTATTTTTGTTAGAAGATGGCAAATGGATTTGTATTTGTCGCGATATTAGTGATCGCAAACAAGCGGAAAAATCCTTGAGAACGACTCAATTTGCTGTAGACAAAGCAGCATCAGGCATTTACTGGATTAATCATGAGGGATCAATTGTCGATGTCAATGAATCAGCTTGTTCTAGTTTGGGTCTAACTGAGGATGAATTAAAAGGACTATCTGTTTGGGATATTCATCCAGATCAGAAAGCTAGTGAGTGGAATGATACTTGGCAAAAACTAAAAGAAAATCCTGTTCTCAAATTTGAAACCACTCATCAGCATAAAAGTGGCAAAACGTATCCCGTAGAAATTATTAGTAACTATATAGAACATGAAGGACAAGGATTTGCGTTTTGCCAAGTTCAAGATATTAGAGATCGCAAAGCTGCTGAGCAATCTTTAATTACCAGTGAAAACAAATTCCGTACCCTTGTTGCCAATATTCACGGGGCAGTTTATCGTTGCCAAAACGATCCTGACTGGACGATGGATTATATTAGTCCAGCCATTTTCGAGTTATCTGGTTATCAGCCTAAAGAATTTCTGCAAAATCGACTCAGAACCTATGCCAGTATTATTCATCCAGAAGATTCAGACTATGTTGATCAAGAAATATCAACAGCCTTAACGAATAAATCTTCTTTTGTTTTGGAATATCGTATTATCCATAAGAATGAGAATATCCTTTGGGTTTTAGAAAGAGGAAAAGGTATTTATGATTTTGAAGGAAAACTAATCCACCTAGAAGGCGTAATCTTTGATATTAGCGATCGCAAACAGGCAGAACAAAAATTACAAGCATCCGAGCAAAGATATAACACCTTATTTGAACAAGCTGCGGACTCGATTGTAGTTCTCAAATCAGAAAATATTATTGCTTGTAATCAGGCAACTCTAGACCTTTTCGGCTATACGAACAAAGAGGATATCTTAAGTCTTCATCCTTCTCAAATCTCACCAGAATTTCAGCCAGATGGTCAACTCTCTTCAGAAAAGGTTCATGCCATGATCACAACTGCTTTCGAGCAAGGAAGTCATTCTTTTGAATGGTTACATCTGCGCGCTGACGGTCAAGAATTCTGGGCAGAAGTAATGCTCACGGCTATCGAAGATGGGGAAGAAAATATTCTTCACTGTATAGTTAGAGACATTAGCGATCGCAAAGAGCTTGAACAAAAGCAACAGCAGCTTAACGCCATCCTAGAAGCCACCTCAGATTATATTGGGATTTCTGATTCTCAAGGCAATACCCTCTGGAACAATCAAAGAATGAGAGAGCTACTTGAGATAGATGAAAAGATGGAATCACAAAGAGTTTCTATCGCCTCTTTTCATCCAGAGTGGGTCAACCAATTATTTAGAGATGAAGCTTTTCCCACCGCGATCCAAGAAGGTACCTGGATGGGAGAGACGGCAATTATAGATACCAGAGGGGAAGAAATTCCTATGTCTCAGGTCATAATTGCTCATAAAAACCCCGAAGGTAAGGTCGAAAAATTCTCGACAATCATGCGAGATATTAGCGATCTCAAACAAGCAGAACAAAAATTACAACACCTTTCAGAAAAGCTAGAAATTGCCATAGGTTCAGCGCAAATCGGGATCTGGGAATGGAGCGCCCAAACCGACCGATTAGCTTGGGATGATCGGATGTTTACTATCTATGGCAAACAACTCGAAGATTTTCAGGGAACATTTGCAGATTGGCAAGATTGCGTCCATCCTGAAGATCTTGCGCAAGCAATGGCAACTCCTTTAGCTAGCTTAAATAGTGGTTTAGATCACTATACCCAAGAGTTTAGAGTTATCAGAAGGAGTGATGGCAAAATTCGTCATATATTTGCGGCTGCTTCTATCCAGAGAGATGAGCAAGGACAACCTCTCCGTTCGGTGGGAATGAATCTCGACATCACTGATCGCAAACAGCTTGAACAAGAGCTTAAACTAAGCGAAGCCAGAGCCAGAGCTTCTTTTCAACAAGCCGCTGTAGGAATCGCAGAGACCGATCTTCAAACAGGTCAACTTACGGAAATAAACAATCATTTTTGTGAGATGACTGGTTATAGTAAGACCGAATTACAAAATCTAACGATTAAAGACCTAACTCACCCTGAAGACATAGGAGAATCGAAAGCCCATATTCAAAAACTTCAGAAGGGAGAAGTCGAAAGCTTTACACTTGAAAAGCGTTATGTTCGTAAAGATAAATCTATTTTTTGGGCAGCTACAACAGTTTCCTTGATCAATCTCCCTGGAGAACAAGCCAAAAGTTCCCTAGCAATTATTAAAGATATTAGCGAGCAAAAAGCTGCTGAAGCCGCTCTTTTAGAAAGTGAAACCTATCACCGTAATTTATTTGATCAATCTTCGATTGGTTTACTTCTATGCAAAACAACAGGAGAACTAGTATATGCAAATTCTGCTTATGCCAAAATTATAGGTCGCAATCTTGATGAATTAAAGAGTTTAACCTATTGGGAAATCACACCTCAAAAATATTCTGAAGCTGAAGCCAAACAATTAAAAAGCTTAGAAAGCATTGGTAAATATGGTCCTTACGAAAAGGAATATATTCATAAAGATGGGCATATTGTTCCCGTTAGACTTTCTGGGGTCTTTGTCGAGCGGGATGGGGAGCAGTTTATCTGGTCGAGTATTGAAGATATTAGCGATCGCAAACAAGCAGAACGAAAACTTGAGTTTACTCAATTTGCTTTAGATAATTTTGCCGATCACGTTTTAATCATGAAGATGGATGGTCAGATTATTGATGCAAATCCAGCCTGTTGCGAAAGCATAGGCTACTCCCGTGATCAACTTTTCTCTCTCAAGTTCCACGATATTTGTCCAGAAGCAAAGGGGAGTTGGAACAGTTTGAGTCAAATGCTCAAACAAAGCCATAACATGTGTTTTGAGTCTATCCATCAGAAACAATCTGGGGAGATTTTCCCAGTTGAGGTTTCTGCAAGTTTTCTTGAATACGAACAAGAAGAATACATAGTTGGCATCGTCAGAGACATTACCGAACGCAAAGCCAACCAAAAATCGATGAATCTAACTAAGTTTGCAGTTGACAACACAGCAACAGGGATTTTCTGGATTAACAAAGATGGGCGCATTATTGACTTTAACGAATCAGCTTGCATCAAACTTGGTTACATTCCTGCCGAACTCAAAAAACTTAGTCTTTGGGATATCGATCTAGAATTTCCGCAAGAAGCTTGGAAAATCCTTTGGCAAGATCTTCAAGAGAATAATTTCCAAAGATTTGAATCTAAACACAGAGACAAAAATGGAAAAGTTTTCCCAGTAGATATTACTAGTACCTATCTAGAATATGAGGGGGAAGGGTTTATTTTTGCTCAAGCCCAAGATATTAGCGATCGCAAAATTGCAGAGTTAGCCCTCAAAGAAAGTCAAGCTCAATTCCGTCGGATGACAGAAAATGTCCCAGGAATGATTTATCGTTGGGCTATCCATGCTGATAACAGTCAAGAATTTCTCTATGTCAGCAGCAAGGTGAGAGAATTTTTTGAGCTTGAGCCTGAAGCTGTTCTCAGTGACGAAGCGCTTATTTGGCAAAGAGTCCATCCACATGACATTCCTCGACTAAAAGTCGATATCGATATTAGCAGAGAAACGTTAGCCTCTTTCAAAAGTGAATTTTGCCTAATCTTGCCGAAAAAAGGACTTCGCTGGGTGCAAATAAATTCTCAACCAGAACTATTAGAAAATGGCGATATAGTTTGGGATGGGGTCATGATTGACATTAGCGATCGCAAAGTCGCGGACGATAATCTTCGAGCCAGTGAAAAGCGTTTTCGTCGAGCGATCGAAGATGCACCTTTCCCCATCATGATCCATGCCGAAGATGGAGAAGTCCTGCAAATTAGCTCAACCTGGACAGAACTAACCGGATATTCCCTCTCGAAGATTCCCACAACTACTGAATGGGCAAAGCTTGCCTATGGGGAAAACGCAGCCATGGTTTTGCAAGAAGTAATGGCAAAAAAATATGCGCTGACCTCTCGCTGGGAAGAAGGTGAATTCAAAATTCAGACGAAAGACGGTAATCAATGTTTATGGCAATTCAGTTCTGCCCCCTTAGGAACTTTACCTGATGGTCGTCGGGTCGTTATTTCGATGGCAGTAGATATTACTCTTCAAAAACAAGCTGAATTAGAACTTAAGCAACTCAATGAGGAACTAGAAGATCGGGTTCGCGATCGCACCGCAGCCCTACAACAAGCAAATGCCGAAGCAGAAAGAATTAATAAATACGAACAAGCCTTAAATCGAATTATCAAAGATATTCGCAATAGCTTGAAACTAAACAAAATCTTTGCAACAACCACGCTAGAAGCAAGGTTAATTCTTGATTGCGAAAGAGTTACCGTTTATAAGTTTGAACCCGACTGGAGTGGAAAATTTATTTTTGAGTCCGAAATATCAGGACTTCCAAAGTTAGCAACTTTAGATAATCAAATCGAATGGCAAGATACCTATTTACAAGAGCAAAAGGGAGGAAACTATAAAAACGGTGACATATCGATTGTTGATGATGTCACTAAGTATTCTCTCTCCAAATGTCATCTTGAAATCTTAAACAAATTTCAAGTTAGAGCTTATTTAATTGTTCCTATCTTCGTTGGCAGAAACCTGTGGGGCTTGCTTGCTGCCTACAATCATTCTCAACCGAGAAAGTGGAAATCAGGAGAAGTCAACTTATTTGAACAATTATCCAGTCATCTAGGGGTTGCCATAAAACAGTCAGAACTCCTAAGAGAAATGATCATAGCCAAAGAAAAAGCAGATACTGCCAACAAAGCCAAAAGCGTTTTCCTCGCTAACATGAGTCACGAGTTGCGCACGCCCCTCAATGGCATTCTTGGCTATGCTCACATCCTTCGTCAAGACCATAATTCCCTGACCCCAAAACAAAGCAAAGGTCTAGACATTATTCACAAGAGTGGAGACCACCTCCTCAACCTAATCAATGATATTCTCGACCATGCCAAAATCGAGGCGGGTAAACTTGAACTGCTTCCTTCTAATCTTGATTTCCCCAATTTCCTCCAAGATATAGTCGATATGATGACTTTCCAAGCTAAGGAGAAAAAACTCAATTTTCAGTATCTTGCCAAATCTTCTCTCCCCCTCAGTATCTATGCTGATGAAAAAAGACTCCGCCAAACTCTGCTTAATTTACTTAGTAATGCTGTTAAATTCACCGACTCTGGTCAGGTTACTTTACGGGTCTCCGTAGTTCCCGATTCTTCTTTATCTGACTCTGAATCCAATTCCTTGACTGGCTCTTCCACTGCTCCTACTCACACAACTATCAGTTTTGCTGTCCAAGATTCAGGAATCGGCATGAGTTCCGAGCAGCTTACCCAAATTTTCAATCCTTTTGAACAAGTCGGCAACAAACGTAGGCAATCTGCTGGTACTGGCTTAGGTTTGAATATCACTAAGCAGTTAGTTGAAAAAATGGGAGGCGATCTTCAGGTCAAAAGTGAACTAGGTGATGGTTCTACTTTCTGGTTTGAAGCTACTTTCCCTTGCTCAGAACAGTCCGATGACCAATTTGAGGTCGTTTCTCAACCACTTGACTCTCCTAACTCTGATGACTCTGCCGATAGTGATT
>CALKUU010000051.1 GCA_937996665.1 uncultured Xenococcaceae cyanobacterium
CGATCGCTTGTTGTTGAAAATCGTCTAATTGAAAAGGATATAACTTGGTGATATCTATGTTTGTTGCGGGAGAATTCATCTACGTTGTTTGCTCACATCAGAGCAAGAAAAGAAAATGTGGCGAACTTATGGAAAAACCTATGGAGTCTAGAGCATTTATAGATCGCTGGTACTAACAACTCTAACGGATTTTAGACTACTGAAATATTTAATTAATCTGTGAACTATCTTGTATCTATGACTTTTAACTAATTGATACTCAAGACATCTAAGACATATTCACCCTGGTTGACTGATGGGTTAGTCGCGATATCAAAAATAATTCCTGTTGTTTCAGAGAAGACATCAATGACTTGAGGCAGTTGACCTTGTTTATTAAAACTCAAAATTTGATAAAGGCGATCGCCTTTGTTTACCAGAGTTTTTAAGGGTAAGCGGTTTTGAATCATGCCTCCTGTCTGGGCATAATAGCTGTGAACATCTTGCCTTTTGACAAACTTAATGGGGTGTTCTTGTAACTTGACTGGAAATTTTAAAACTTGTTTGTGATGTAAATAATTTTTAATTCCCTCGACTCCCTTTGCTACTGATTGCGGATTCATTGCCATTCCTGAACCTAACTCCAGAGTCCAGGCTTCCAAGTCAAAATTAATTTTTCGACCTAATTGCTGCAAACACTTTTCTAGGGCTAACCAAGGTTTGAGAAAGGCTTCGTCAAAAGCATTGCCATCATAATTCGTCATTAGAATACCGTAGTCAATCAAAAAATGGCTTGCTGCTGCTTCTCGACTTTGGAAACAAAATAAAAAATCGAGAGCTTGATTGCTAGAGCTGTGAATATCAATAACGTAATCGGCATCTAAGCACAAAGATTGGAGTTTAGCTCGATATTGATTACTGACTGTTGTACTTCTCGGTTGTGTGAGTCGCTCTAATTGCTGTTGCCAGGCTGCCTGGATGTTGGCTAAATAATTCGTTCGAATTGTTTCCCTGGGATGATCTAGCTGCGATCGCGCAAAATCGACTAAATCATCATTCTCTTTGCCATAATCCCAAAAAATGCGATTCCAGTTTTTGCCATCGTAATTATTAAATCTCCCGGTTGCAAAGAAGTGACCTCGTTGATTAGTTCCCAAGGGGTTACAAACTGGTACTAACCAAATTTCTCCCTGTAAAAATTCTTGATCCAAGGTGATGAGATCAGCAATGAGCTGGTGAATAACTGCATTGCCGACGATTTCAGCTCCATGTAAATTAGCCTGAATATAAACTTTTTTCCCTGGCTGTTTGCCGACAAATTTATAAACCTGTAGCGAGACAACATCGCCAGAAGCCATGGTTAGCAAATCAATCGTTTCAATCTGAGCGATCATAAATTGAGAATTGAGGTTGAGGGTAAATTATAGAGAAAGAGACTGAGCCAGTTTGTAATTGATTAAGGTCATTGTCCGTAATTGCTGTTACTTGTTCACAAGACGTCTTTTCTTGGCAAGATATTGCTGGTGATCTGCGGTGGCTAAATAATACTCTTGACTTGGTTTGATCTCGGTGACAATTTTTTTCTGATAAATACCAGAGTTTTGTAAATTTACTTTGGATTGCTCGGCGATTTTTCTTTGATCTTGATTATGGTAAAAAATCACCGAGCGATATTGTTCTCCTCGATCTGCTCCTTGTCTATTAAGGCTAGTAGGATCATGCATATTCCAAAACTTGGCAAGTAAAGACTCATAAGCTATTTGTTGCGAATCGTAATCAATTTGGGCGACTTCTGCATGACCAGTAATTCTTGCTACTACATCTAGATAGGAAGGATTAGGGAAATGTCCGCCCATATAGCCGACTGAAGTTTTGACTACACCTGTAACTTGTAAAAACTGGTCTTCCGTTTTCCAGAAGCAACCTGCTCCAAACGTTGCTTTTTCTATCATGGTCTAGTTTGCCGTCTTGATTTTGCCCGATTATTGTTGCTTATTTTGAGGTTGATTAAGTCAAAATCGGAAATATATACGATTGTTGGTTCGCATAAATTTCCGATTTGCTTAACAGTCTGTCTTTTTACAAACTCTGTTTGAGGATTGTAATGATTGATAATTAACTACTCATCAGCTTCGATAGTGCTTGTTAAACCATGATTACAGAGAGTTTCACAATAAAATTCAGCATGTTCGAGTGCACAGGTAATTACTAAGCCAACTCCACCACTATGGGTTTCCATCATGATATTAACTGCTTGGGGCTGAGTCATACCGCTAACTGTTTTCATGAGGGTATCGACAACATATTCCATCGAATTAAAGTCGTCATTGTGCAAAAGCACCTTGTATCGTGGTGCATGTTTGCTGATAGTTGCGGTTGAGCTTTTCTTGGCAATAGAAGTTCCCAAGGTCATCTTTCAGCTTTCCTCCAAATTTATTTTCTATTTATATCTAGTGAACTTTAATTTTTAGTTTGCATTTAAGCATTTTTTAGACGCGGTGATGTAAGCACACTATGCAAAATCAAGATTGTGCTAACTCCACAGCGAAAATGTTAAAGCCTTAAATTATCACCTTAAAATTATAATGCAAACAATTTTGCTGCAAGCAATTTAATAATTTTTTGTTGAGTTAGACCGCAAATTGAAAGCAGTTCCTTCTCAAAACAGTAACTGTGTATAAGCCCCAATAATTTGCTGTCCGAAAAATAGGGCGAAGGCACTACCCAAGGCGAGAAAAGGACCAAAAGGGATTGGTTGTTTTTTGCCCAGTTTACCTAGAGCGATCGCACTAATGCCAATAATTGAGCCGAGACCGCAAGCCAAAAAAGTACCCAGTAAAACATATTTCCACCCTAGCCAAGCACCAATAGTTGCCATCAGTTTGCCATCTCCATCTCCCATTGCTTGTTGACCCAAAGCTAGAGCACCAAGAAACCCAATAATTTCTAGTAGCCAGATACCGACGACTGCTCCGCTAATTCCAAATAGCAACTTATCTGCTAACCCGGGTAAAGCAGTTTGATGCCAACCGATAATGCCTTGGAAAACCAAGCCGCAAATTAAACCTGATTTGGTTAAAGAGGCTGGTAATGTCATCGTG
>CALKUU010000052.1 GCA_937996665.1 uncultured Xenococcaceae cyanobacterium
TCAATGAGTGGAGACATTGGCTCAGGAACAACCCATGCTACGGTCAAATTTGCCCAAAAAGTAATCGCAGCAGACCTACCTGGTTATATCCAACTAGCAGGAGGGACGAATGACTACACTGTTACGAAACTAGATGCGGAACAAATGTTGCTAACCTCCCCAATCAAAGAACATCAGCCCGATCAGAAAAGAGTTGCTGGCGTAGCTTATGGAAGTTATGCCCGTTCTTTGCTAATGCCAATTTTTGCTGAATTAAGCAATTCCCCAAATCCTGATAATCAACTCGCTAATGATCAATCGATTCCCTATGAACTAAACCTAGAAAGTAACCCTCAGTTACTCCAAAAATCTGTGGGCAAAGCCCGTAGTTTAATTAAGCAGATTAAATCTAGATCAACTTCTGGTAAAAATTAAGAGTTCAATTAAATTACCAATAATTCAAGACAAAGCATTTAAATTTAAATTAGGTTCAGTACCAAATAATGGCTAGAAGTATCTTCGATCAGCGATCATAATTTTATTTAAATCTCATCTCAATTCCGTCCTTAACAAAAAATTTTAACTGAATGACACCAGAGAACATCGCATCTCACCGTATGCAAATCACAGATAACTTAGAACAGTTATTAGCTATTTTTCCAGATAAGATCCTCAAGCATATTAATAATCATCCTGACAAAGACAAGTTAATCGAAATAGTCATGGATTTTGGGCGATTGCCAGAAGCTCGTTTTCGCTCGGAGGTTCTTTATTTAGGGGAAGAAACAATCACCAAAGAGGATTTACAGTACTGTATTGAGCGCATTGGTATGTTTGGCGCAGACAATCGGGCTGGCATCGAAAAAACCCTCCATCGCATTAGTGCAATTCGCAACCGCGCAGGAGATATTATCGGTTTGACCTGTCGGATTGGGCGAGCGGTATTTGGCACGATTGTGATGATCCGCGATCTGGTAGAAACAGGAAAATCGATTTTATTACTCGGTCGTCCTGGAGTCGGCAAAACAACGGCTTTACGAGAAATTGCACGGGTTTTGGCTGATGATCTCAATAAGAGAGTTGTGATTATCGACACCTCTAACGAAATAGCAGGAGATGGCGATATTCCCCATCCAGCGATCGGGCGGGCACGTCGAATGCAGGTAGCTCGTCCAGAATTACAACATCAGGTGATGATCGAGGCAGTGGAAAACCATATGCCTGAAGTGATTGTCATTGACGAGATTAGTACGGAGCTAGAAGCTTTAGCAGCCAGAACGATCGCCGAACGAGGTGTCCAGTTAGTGGGAACTGCCCACGGAAATCAGATTGCTAACCTGATCAAAAACCCAACCCTGTCCGATTTAATCGGGGGAATCCAAGCTGTAACCCTCGGCGATGATGAAGCTAGACGTCGCAGATCTCAAAAAACAGTTTTAGAGCGTAAGTCACCGCCAACTTTTGAGATTGCCGTCGAAATGCTAGAGCGACAACGCTGGGTAGTTCACGAAGATACAGCCGAAACGATTGATTCTCTCCTTAGAGGAATTGAGCCTGCCAACCAAATTCGCACAGTGAATGACGAGGGAGAAGTATCGATCATTAACGAAGAGGCTCAGCTTACACCCAGGATTTCCCATAATCGCACTCAACCCCCAAGTCTTAGTCCTGGTGGCTGGCGTGCCTCAGGCAAAATGAGTCCTGTAGCTAATTTGGGCAGCAAACGCAAAAACAAACGGGATGCTCGATTTGAGCAAATGTTAGAAAGCTCATGGCAAACCAAAGAAGCTAATACTGATAAAGTACGAACACCAGGTCCCAATGGTGAAGACTGGCCAGTTTATATCTATCCCTATGGCATTGGGCGCTCCCAATTAGAGCAGGTAATTGGCGTATTAGATCTACCTGTTGTCCTGACTAAAGATCTCGACGATGCTGATGCGGTGGTTGCTTTGCGATCGCAAATTAAACACCATTCTCGTTTGCGGAATATCGCCCAAAATCGTCATCTCCCTATCTATGCAGTCAAGTCGAATACAATCCCTCAAATCACACGCATCTTGAGGCAGTTACTCAACTTAGATGACCCAAATATTCCTGAAGCGACCGATCTTAGGTTATTCACGAAAGCAGGCAATGATGACGAGATTGAAGCTTTAGAGGAAGCAAGACTGGCTGTTGAGCAAATAGTTATCCCTCAAGGTCAACCAGTGGAGTTATTACCGCGCTCGTCCAAAGTAAGAAAAATGCAGCACGAACTGGTCGAGCATTATCGCTTGCAGTCCGATAGTTTTGGCGAAGAACCCAATCGACGCTTAAGAATCTATCCAGCTTAAGCAAGTTAACAATTCAGGTTAATCGTATTTTTTGCCTTGATGCTCGATCCAGCCATCAATATGCCTGCCGTTGGGATCGTGGTGAGTCCAATGAATTATGCCGCCTTGTTCATTCCATTCATACTCACCATAAAAGCTAAGGCGATCGCCTTCTGCTAATTCCTCAACCCTGGGAGCAATATCAATATTGTGGGCAATTAAAAGCGTTTGCCCAGAGTCCAAGGTCAAAATAAATCTTTGGTGTCTACTCCCTTCTAAATCATCAGTTAAGAGCTTGGTAACTATTCCTTGCTCTTGAATCTGAAAGTCACTCTTACGACTTCTAAAGGCATCTTCTAACATCTCTAATCTCTATTTCAAAAGTAAAATTTCTATACAAAAAACATAGCTCCTAACTCCAAATTCCGAACTCCGAACTCCGAACTAATTTGAAACAGCTTCTAAGCACCCATTCCTGAATACTGTTTTAACCCTTTTTTCCATAACCAGCGATTGGCAAGATAAAAAAGAAAGATCCAGATCAGCATTATGACCAGACCACGGGCAAAGTTAACTTCTAAGCCAGTCAATAAAGCAGCAGGGAAGTGCATCAGATAAGGAAA
>CALKUU010000053.1 GCA_937996665.1 uncultured Xenococcaceae cyanobacterium
GTCTTTCAGGGAGTTCACATGATTTTTGATGGCAGACCAGATCGCCCTTGGAAAAGTTCGGAGACTCGGAAAAATGAACTAGTATTTATCGGACGTAACTTAGATGCTGAAAAGTTACGCCATGACTTTAAAGCTTGTTTAATTTAAAAAAAGAGAAACCATTCGATATCTTCACTAGGAAGAATAAACAATGGTTTCTATCCCTTCTATTGACCTCTAGAAAATATTGGTCACTTTGTTGGTGTACCAACTTCTAGCAGCACTATTGACTGATTTATTAACCTGTTTCCAAGTTAGATCAGCTGCGGCTAATTCAGCCTCACTTTCTTTGAGAATATCCAGGGAAATCCACTTCAAAAATTGACCCATTTGCTTCATATTGATTTCGCTATCACAAGCTTCGGTTAAGGCTTGTTGAAGTCTGGCTTCAGTTACAAATAAGTCAACAAATTCAGCAATTCCCTGCGCAACTTCAGGTTCAATTTGTACCGCCTTTTTAGCTTTGACTACTCGGTGTTTCTCTCCCTTCGCTTTGAAGATTAATTGGGTATATCTATCCCGTTCGACCAGGTCTTTAATCTGGGGATACATAACCAATCCTTCTCCCATACCTTCAATTCCAAAGTTCGCTTTAGCCCAAGGATCGACTGTTTCGACAGCTTCCACCATCTGATTAATCTGAGTTGCAGCCGCTTGTAGTTGTTGACCATCACCAAAGTTAAGAGCTACTGGTTCTCCGTAATAGGGCAGAACAAAGATATCTTCGTGTTCTGGCAACTTTTTCCTAATTACATCAGGCCTGATTTCGAGTTTGGCAATCTCTTTACCCGCCCCACCATATTGAATCGCAAAGACAGCAAAAACTTTACGCTCCAATTGGGAGATCGCAACTCCTTTTTGAATATTGCTACCGCACCACTCTCCAAAAATAGTAAGGTGAGAATCTCCCTTTAGTTGACTAAAGTAGCTGGCATTCTCGGCAACCCAAGCAGCAAATCCAGCATTATCAGCTTCAGGGGTAATAATTTGAGTTCTCTTTTGGGCAGCAACTTCGCCAGAGGGGGTAATTCTTACTCCAGCATTAGTGCCATGAAGTTTTACTTTGGCACAATAAGTAAGCTGAAATGCCTGATTTCTAGTATCCAACTCACGCTTGACATTGTGCAATAGCTCGATGCTTGTCCACTTAACAAAGGGAATCTGAGCCACTGTCGTTGCAACTTCTGGTTGACAGTAAATCTCGGATAAGTCTGCACCGATGTCTGCGTTTACTTTACCCAAGGCTAAGCCATAGGAATACATACCTCTAAGCTTAGTTGGTTTAATTTTGGTGCCATCTTTAAGAACCGAACCCACAAGAGCGATCGCAACGATATCGCCTACTTGATAATTCCGATCCAGATTGGCAATAATTTCTACTTCTTTGTCTGCTGATTTCAGTTTGTATAGAAACAAAGCATCAGCATTAGGGTGTTTCTCAGCACTGACAACTTTCATTGCCACAGCGTTCATGAATTTTAGATCTCCTAATTTCAGTTGATTTCATCAAGATAGCCTAGCATAAACAACTAATTTGCTCTTACCAAATTATTAAAATACGCAACTTTACTATTGATATTCACTATGACTTTCATAATGAAACTGTCTTGCTCCAACAATTGAATCAACGATAACCTAGATCTCAAAATAACTTCATTTCCTAGATAGCAATTGACATAATTGTCAAGAGTTTCGTCAAGAGAAATGTCATAGGGTTACATCCTAATTTAGTTATAAAACATTACTACCAAAGAGAAAAATCGATATGCTTAAAGCTATTTTTCTTGTCGCTACTGTAGCGACACTAGCTACCACGATTCCTTTTTCTTCTGCCCCAGCCTTTGCTGCGGACGAATACAATACAGTACCAGGACTTACCGCTGCGGGTGCCCCCCTTGGATTACACGGTATTGACCCAGTAGCTTTTATTAAGTCTGGCAATCGAGTTGAAGGAACTGCTAAATATACATCTGTCCATGATGGTGTTGCTTACTATTTTTCGACACAAAGAAATCTCAATGCATTTGAAGCAAACCCTTCACAATACACCCCTCAAAATGGTGGATTCTGTACTTATGGAGTATCTGTAGGTGCAAAGTTTGACGGAGATCCCCGCTATTCTGATGTTGTAGACGGCAAACTTTACGTTTTCTTGAATGAAGAAATTTATGATGCTTATCAACAAGACCCTAAGGGGACGATTGCTAAAGCAGAAAAAAATTGGACTCGCATCAGAAGCACGCCAAGTAAAGAACTGAAGCCAGCAGGATAGTATTTAACAGACTTTCAGTTGACACTCCCCCAAATGAATGCTTTTAGCCAAATTTGGGGTTTTTTGTTTAGATATTTGAATTACTTTGAAAGATTTTGCCATTAATAAAGGCGAATATATCTACTTGTTCTTAAACCAAGTCTTTAATTCTGTAACTTACAATCGGCAAAAAACAGTAAAGTCATTATCGCAAAGAAGTTTCAATTACTAAAATAACTGCATGGATATTAATCAGATTCAATATTTTTTAGCAATTGTTGAGACAGGTGGGTTTACAAAAGCTGCTGACAATTTATTTATTTCCCAACCATCTTTATCCGTCAGCATCAAGAAACTAGAGCGGGAGCTAGGAGTTACACTACTTGAAAGAGGAAGCCGACGAACGCTCTTAACGCCCGCTGGGGAAAATTTTTTAGAAACTGCCAAAAAGATCCTGAAACTTTATCAAAATGCGTTAAATGATCTTAGTGATTTCCGTATTAAACCAGTTCTAAGGTTGGGTGTTCTTCGTACCTTACGAATTGAAGACCTCGCTAAAATGATCACAATGTTTAGAGAAAAATGCCCAAAGGCTATTATTGAAATCCGAGATGGTACGGTTCAAGATATCAACAATTGGCTAGAACAAGGTTATGTAGATCTTATCATCACCGAATTAGCTAATCTTGAAGATGGAGACATTTCTCTAATCTTATTTAAACAAGACTTTTTACTAGCTGTACCCAAAAATCATCCGTTTACAAGCAAAGATGAAATCACCTTAACTGAACTGGAAAATCAACCATTTATTGGGCGAACCCAATGTGAAATTTGGGGGCAAGCTCCCAAAATTTTTAAAGCAGAAGGGATTGATCCACAAGTTATCTACCTGGCAGATCGAGAAGAATGGGCAATTTCAATGGTGCAGTTCGGATTAGGAATAACCATTATGCCAGTATGGAAAGGTTTATCTAATATTGTCTATATTCCGATCGCTGGGCTAAATTTATCTCGAACTGTAGGTTTAAAATGGAGAACGAGTCAAAATTCGGAACTCATTAAGCAGTTTCGACTTTTTGCGGCTCGGTACTCTTGGTCAGGAATTTAGAAAAAGTACATTAAGAAGAAGGGTTACAACGAATAGAGAGATCCTATTAAGTTCAAAAAACTATAAATACTGGGGTTTAAAATCACTATCAATTTAGATAAACAGTTTTTAACAACAATACAATTCTGTTAAGTCTATAAACTAATTTTCATTCTTGATATCGTTGATCCCAAAAAGCTCTTTTTGAATCTTTACACGTACCAGCAAAATCATGGAGCAGGAAATAAAAACAGAGAATAACAAATAAAGTCAGTAATGTCCCTAAGGCTAACCTTGAAAAAATCACAATCCCCAACGGTTGCAAAAATTCTCCTCCCTACCCTAGTTCCAGTTCTAAAGGAAACATCCCCACAACGGTATTAATAGTAGTCATTAGAATTGGGCGTAATCTTTGGAGGGCAGCTTTAAGAACCGAACCCACAAGAGCGATCGCAACGATATCGCCTACTTGATAATTCCGATCTAGATTAGCAATAATTTCTACTTCTTTGTCTGCTGATTTCAGTTTGTATAGAAACAAAGCATCAGCATTAAGGTGTTTCTCAGCACTGACAACTTTCATTGCCACAGCGTTCATGAATTTTAGATCTCCTAATTTAGGCTAATTTTATCGAGCTAGCCTAGCATAAATACTC
>CALKUU010000054.1 GCA_937996665.1 uncultured Xenococcaceae cyanobacterium
CAGCGGGGCTAGATACAGCAACAGTGAGGAAGTTAGCACCTTCAAGATAAGAAGAAGCTAGTCCGTGAGTGTACCAGGAAGTGACGAAGGTGGTGCCAGTAAGCCAGCCGCCTAAAGCCATGTAAGCGCAGGGAAAGAGTAATATCCCAGACCAGCCTACGAATACGAAGCGGTCGCGTTTTAACCAGTCATCAAGAGCGTCAAACCACCCTTGGCTTTCTGGCGCGCGTCCTACTGCTATTGTCATAAGTTCTTAAACCTCTTGCTTAACTAAACAAACTGCAAGATTTTTCAAAATTGATATTCTTACCGCGGAATGCGGTCAGCGAATATAGGTCGTTATCCGACTTTCTAACGCTGGCAATCCTAACGACATCACTAATATTTGTGAATTGTCTCTATTATTTTGACTATGATCACCCAAAGGTTGTCATAATTTATTGTCTTAGATTTTGGTTTCGTTTTCAATTTAAGCGATCGCCGAAGACTTTAGAACTTCTGTGAGAATATCTCAATGCAGAAAATCCTAATCTTGAAGAAAACTTAAGTGAAAACTAGCCATTTTAAAGATAATTGCTAGGTAAACCGAAAAGAGTTTTACTTTTCATTACCGATTTTTACTTCAGATTAAGCTCTGATTAATACTGTTTAAAATAGCACGAGTTCAAGGTTCAGGGGTAGTTGACAAGGCAAAAATCTTTTGCCTCAAACGATTTCAGTACATTTTTTTTTGGAAAAATAGGGGGATATTGGTCGAATTTTGTGGAGTAGTAAAAGATGTGAATCTTAGAAATAGAAGAAGTTTTGCAAACAAGATTCCTCTGGATGAGAAAATATCGTAAGTTCAAAATTAACTTATTAAGAAAAGTATTAAGAAAAGTAACGAATTGTAATGGCTAACATGAGTAAAATTTTGCGACAAGATGTTTTGGGTTCCCGTCGATTTAGCAATTATTTTTGGGCTTTGGTAGTTAGTATGGGGGGCTTAGGTTTTCTGCTATCGGGTTTATCAAGTTATCTAAAAACTAATTTGCTGATTGTTTCTGATGTTTCCAATATTCAGTTTTTTCCTCAGGGAGTTGCTCTTACTTTTTATGGTGTAGCTGGCTCTCTTTTAGCCTTGTACTTATGGTTAGTAATCTTTTGGGATGTTGGGGGTGGCTACAACGAATTTGATAAAAAGGTTGGTCAAGCAGTGATCGTTCGTTCTGGATTTCCTGGCAAAAATAGATTAGTAAAAGTAGAAATTCCTTTAGAAGATATTCAGTCTGTGAAGGCGGAAATCCGAGAAGGTGTGAATCCGAAACGAGTTTTGTACTTGAAAGCGAAAAAACTCAGAGATATACCCCTTACTAGAGCTGGCGAACCAATTCCTTTATCTACTTTGGAAAATCAAGGTGCAGAATTGGCTAAGTTTTTACAAGTTCCGCTTGAAGGTCTTTAAGAACAAGTCTTATCAATAGGTTTTGAACTCTTGCCGTTAAAGTGGGCAATAGTTTGTTAGAGATTGTTTTGCAAATCAAGAGTTTGTGGCAAAGGGGGTTGTGGCAATTATGGCTGATGAGCAAACTGATTCTTCAGGACAATTGTTACTTGTGCCTAATACGCTTTGGTCTCGTACTATCGCTGTGACCAAATCTGCTCGGCAATTGGGAAAGTTAAAGTCGATTGAGACTGATCTGCATATTCTCGAACAGCAGGATATTTCCTTTGTCGTTCGTAGTTTGACTAATATTTTGCGCAAAGAGCAAGCCAAAAGTCAGCAATTAAAAAAGTCAAAGCAGGCTGGTCAATACTTTGATCCATTTTTGCCCTATGAGGCTGATTTGTTTGTTGGTGATATTTCTCCTACTCATTTGTGCTTGCTCAACAAATTTAATGTTGTCGATCATCATTTGTTACTGGTAACTCGTGATTTTGAAGAACAAGAAAATTTGCTAAACATAGCTGATTTCGTAGCTCTTGGAGCTTGTCTAAGAGAAGTAAATGGCTTGGCTTTCTTTAATGGTGGGTCTGCGGCTGGTGCTTCTCAGCGACACAAGCATTTGCAATTAGTTCCGTTTCCTTTTTTGCCGAATCAGGAGCTTTTGTCAGGTTCGCTTTTACCGATTTCCAAAGCGATCGCTCAGGTTCAATTTAATCAAGGACTGGGTAGGCTAGCTTGTTTTCCCTTTAAACATGCGATCGCTAAATTAGATCCTTCTGCTTGGTCTAATCCTGTCGTGGTAGGTCAAGTAATGCTTGATTGTTATCACTTGTTATTGACGCAAGTAGGATTTACTTTTAGTCCCCATGATCTAAAGCAACCTGGAGCTTATAACTTATTGGCAACTAGGGAGTGGATGATGCTAGTCCCTCGATCCCAAGAATCTGCTTATGGTATTTCCATCAATTCTTTGGGGTTTGTTGGCTCTTTATTTGTCAAAAATCAGGCTGCGTTGAATTTAATTAAAGAAATTAGCCCAATTGGCTTATTAACTGAGGTTGGTATTCTTTAACTAGTTAGAGAGATCTCCAACTTATTAGTGTCTCCAGACTGTCGTAGAATAGTGATTCTGGATTTGACAAGTGA
>CALKUU010000055.1 GCA_937996665.1 uncultured Xenococcaceae cyanobacterium
CTATTGAGAATAAATATAAAAAAACAATAATCCCGCAGAAAAGGCGATCGCACTCATCAAGATAATAATTATTTGAGCTGATTTTTGGGGACAACCTGAAGTTTGTAAATCAAGCCGAAAAAGCATTGCAGCAGAAGATAAAATCAAAAATCGAGTTAGGATCACTGGGTGTTCGATTATGACTGCAAAAACAACGATACTGAGGGCGATTGTCAGCAAAGCCTTGGCATCTGCCCTAAACCAATTACTCATCCCTAACGTAAGTAGACTAATGGGGCTAGTAAAGTAGCTAACAGCAAAAGAGATCGACAACAAGCCTACGCCAAAAAGAGTAGCTTGGGCAATTAAAGGTGAAATTAACTCGTATTTGGCGTCTAATTTATCGGCCAAAGGTAGCGCCCACTCACTATACAACCAACCAAACATTCCATAGGTCAATAGTATTAATAAAAGGGAGATTCGAGGAATTTTTTTTAGCCAGCCCATCTGCCCAAAATAATTTAGCTAGAGTGGTTTGTCAACCAAAATAGATCTAAGATCCAGTCTATCAACAAAGCAAGAGGCAATAATTAATTGACAACCAAGTATTTACCTTTTGCCAATTAGCTACCGCCTCTGGATAAAAATGAATTTTAACAGACCTTATTTAATCTTTTTCTTATCTCAAACCGGGCTTTCTTAAACCAGGAGAAATTAAGACATAGTTTGGATAATGTAGTCAAAATAGGGGATTGTTTCTGCTGCATCTTCTTTACTGAGTAGATCTGCCGATGCATCACGAAGACAACGAATTGAATCGATCATTCCTGGCACGGGAACACCAAGAGAGTTATACATCTCTTTTACTCCGATCAAACCAATTTTTTCGATTGGTTCTTTGTCACCGGCTAATACCCCATAGGTAACCAGGCGCAAATACCAGCCAAAATCACGAATGCACTGGTTATATTGTTTTTGACCACTGGCATTACCACCGGCGGCGCGGTATTCAGGATGGAGGCGAAATAGATCCTTACTTGCTCTATCGACAATTTTTTTGTCATTAGAGGCTAGTGTTTCAGCTATACGAACTCTCTGGGTGCCTGTTTTTAAAAATTTATTGATTCCTTCTAGCTCTCCACTACTGGGATAGCGAAGTTCATCGTCTGCTTTTAGGATTACTTGACTAACTACGCTCATAAGATTGGGATCGACTTAATTAACTTGAATAATTTTAGTATCTTACTTAAACAGGTTTATTCAGAATTTCCTGCCATTCCACTAAGGATATTGGTTGCAAGACTAAATTTATCTTAAACCAATCTTTAGCAGCTTCGGTAAGAGCTTCTAATATCTTAGGGATATTCCTATTGTCTGATGAAGGGATGAATGTACGCAAATTTTGAGGGGCTGGTTCGTTAAATATCTTAATAAATAGCTCTGAATTATCTTCTAAGGTCATCGATCCGTGTTGCAAAATGAAGTTACGACGCCTTAACTGGGCACTGCCGATCGCTTTGGTGCCAATTTCGGTAACCAGATCTGCCCCTGTTGAGGTGGCAAAGCAATTGTGATAGTTGGCGTATTCTTTGGTGGCATTGCCATAATCGAGATTAACTCCGAGCGATCGCCAACCATTAATCAAGAATTGACAAATATATTTGTAAGATTCCCACCGTTTTCCTGGAATAGAGGAAGTGACTATTGCATAAGTCAAATCGCCTTGGTGCAAAACTGCCTTCCCCCCTGTTGGACGACGGACAATCTCTAAAGGTAACTGCTGCCAAAATTCAGGATAGTCCTTTTGGTGGTGACCAATTGAAATAGCGGCAGGAGACCAACTATAAAATCGTAAACAAGAGGAAAATTGTCCCCCCTTGGCTTGTCGATCAATTAGCCATCTATCTACAGCCATCTGAACTTCTCCAGGAGCTTCCAAAAAAGGAATCAAACGCCAGGTTGAATTTAATTCCTTGTTGATCATGAATCTAATTTTGATAGATAAAATGCTTTAAGCTAATAGATCTTAATTTTTCCCAGAGCAGGAAAGATCTTGCCCAAAATTGGTAATAATTCTGAACACTTTGCAAACTAACAAAATTCTTCCTGTAGCAGCTCATCATTGTCATCAGCAATATTGGCTACCAAGGTAATAATCCTAGAAACTTCACCCGGATACATATCGGCGATTGTTCTTTGCGCGGAAACAACCACCGTATTATCTTGAATGCTGAAGCAAGTTTCAAAAGTTCCTGCCCAATTCATTTCTAGTAATCTTCGCATCAGCCCGGATTCGTTCTTGGCTGGGAGCTTTAGAACTGTTGCCCAGACAGTTAATAAATCATCGTCTGTTTCTCCTGTCAATTGGACAAAAACTTCTACACTGCCATACTTGAATTTCCAAAGACTTCCTTCCTTTCCATGATTTACCATGGCTGTTTTATCGAGATCTAGACTGAAAATTACTGTCTCGATAACATTGTGATGACTAGAATATTCTTCAACAAATTCTTCATTCGCTAAACTTTCTTCTGTGGTGACTGGAGAAATTGGATTATTCATAGAACTTTTGAGCTTAAAATAACAACGAGGTTAAAAAACGGGTTTAAACAAAAACTGAGTTTGCCAATGCTATCTAATTAAACACAAAAAATATCTTTTCTGCCTCAAAATTAGAACATTATTTTGTTAATCTTCAGTCTTGGTCAAGGTTTATAGACCAAATATTTATAGACATAGCCTTTACCAGAAAGGCTATCACTTTTCAAAATTGATATTGCTGAAATAAGCTAAAACTATCTACTAAGATACTGGGATGCCATTCTCATTGCATCAGCCATATCAACATCACCGTCTCCATCACTATCCAGGAAACTATTCAGAACAGGGTTTCCTTGCTTTAAATTACGATTGTTTTGACCAGTTTTTAATAAACTCAAAACTAAGGGAACTAAAGTAGGTAACATTCCCTGAATTACCCCGGCATTTAGACCAGTTCTGGCACTAACTTGCTCGATCATCTCCTGGAGTTTTGAATTACCAAATAAAGACTCGATCGCTTGCGAACTAGATTGATTACCTGCAAAATTATTAATTAATTGTTGTACCGGATAATCTCCACCTTGGCTTCTTTGAGACTGAAGTGCCGACCGAGTAAATTCGCCAACAATAGACATGGCAGACTCTAGATCTGAAGTCGGCGCTTGATAGTCTTTTCCTATTTGTTGGACTGTATCTAGAATGCTACCAAGCTGCTCTTTGCTAGCTGTTTGCTCTGGGTTATCAAGGGCTTGAAGAATTTGATTAAATAAACTCATTTGGTAAATCCGGGTAGTGAAAGCTAGTGTTTTCATACCCAGAACTAGCACACTAAATGAGATTAAGTACTTGTTTGTTGGTATTTTTTTAGCTTACTCTTGGGCAGACAATTCTGCTGGAGAACTATCTGCCCCGAACAAACTAAATTTTGCCAGATCTTAAAAGACTAGGGTTATTATTGATATTCGCTGAATTCAGATTACTGCGATTTATTTTAGATTTTTGTTGCTGTAACCCAACAAACCAGTCCAAAGTTTGAGGATTAATCCAGCCATTACTAGTTACTATTTGACCAAATTTTTGGCGATCGCTATTTTGCTGCCTCAAGATTTGGATAATCTGCTCATTGTTTAACAAGCCTGCTTTTGAGAAATAATCGCCTAAACGTAGTTCATCTTTAGAGTTCTCATTTTTTAGCAAGGAATGTACTTCCTCGCTAAAAAAGTCAACAGTTGTGGAATTGGTATAGCCTTTCTGAACGAGAATTTCGCCAAATCGATATCTTTGATTATCTTGCTGAAGCAATAGTGCTTCCCTAATTTGTTGAGGCGTTAAAATTCCTGCTTGGTTAAGAATTTCACCCAAAGGCAAGCAGTTAATCTGATCTAAATAATTAAACTGGTAATTTTGTAATTTTTGCTGTCCAATTAACCAGAAAAAAGGAATACTATCTACCAAGTATCTTTTCCATAAACGTTTTGGCTCAGACTGGAGGCGATAAAACCACTCCAATCCCATTTCGCTCATCCATTTGGGAGATCTGCTTTTGTAGCCAGCTTCAAAATCGATTGTTGCCCCAATTGCCAAATAAATTTTGATATTGGTTAACTGGTTTCTATATTTAGTAACCCATTTTTCTTGTTTAGGTGCACCAACGCCAATGGCTAAAACGGTTGCTCCCGATTCATTTATTCTGGCAACTATTTCTTGGCATTCAAGTTCGTCTTTTTCAAAGCCAAAGGAGGGAGAAAGTGCATCAACTACAATCTCACAATCAACTTTACTATTAATATTTTTTTGCGCCTTGTCTGCTACTCCTGGTTCGCCCCCAAGCAAAAATATTTTAGTATCTTCGTTACTCTTGTTGTACTCGTAAAAGGCAGGAAAAAGATCAGAACCTGAAATCTTTTCTTTAATCGGATTACCTAAAATATTAGAAATATATTGAAGAATCCTGCTATCGCAAACCCGATAACTAGAATGATAATAAGCTTTTAATAACTCTTGATCATGCTGTAATTTGACTAAATGATCAATGTTGGGCGTTACAACCATCCCTCCATTGCGATTTAAATCTTCTAGAAGTTCAGCAATAGTAATATTGTGAATTGATAAATTAAGTAGATTTACTATTTCCATCGTAAAAAAATGGCTTTTTTTGTAAAAAAGTTTTAAGTTTAATAAAAATTATTTATATCTAAGACCCATACTAATAGTTTTTAGTTGGAAGTAGCTAGGGTAAAAATACTTATCTTCTTCTGCAAAATTACTGAATTGACTTCTCTAAACTCTGAAAAAATATCTGTTAGAGATGAATTTTTCGTTCTTAAACTTATTTATTTACTGAGTTTTTTGATAACTATTATTGAGTTAATTGCTGGTTTAATTTATGTCTGGTAAAACTTGCAAACTTTCTTGTCCAAACCCTTCTATTTTAATTTCCCATTTAGGAGGATTGGTTACTTGGTTGTATTCGTAAAGTGCCAAGCACTGTCGTTGTTGATTGAAAATTCTTAAATCATAGCCATGCTCACGGGCTACTGTGCCGAATTGATTAATGAATCGATAACGACCTAAATAGTCAAGTAAAGTCCAAAACTGCCAGTTGACAACTAGGTCTATTTGTTTGACTTTCGTATTTGTTAACCAATTACTAATTAGCTTGCCACCAAAGGGATCGAACTGTTCTCTTGCCCACCACAAACTAGGAATACTGATTCCTGCCAAAGCTACTTTCGATTCAAATGATTGCTTATCTTGACTGATAGACGGTTGAGCAGGTGTTTCTGCCTCTTGTTTAGAAGCACTTACCTTTTCAGTTTCTGGACTACTAGTTTCTATCTCGCTGATTTCCGTATTTACAGTTTCCGTCTCTAATTCGGGCTGACTATTATCATCTGGGGTGCTTTGACTTGAGGTGCTGACTTCTTGAGAAGATTCTGAAGCAATATAATCGCAAGCTTTGTCTGAATTAGACGGACCCAATTCTGCTAGAGCAATTTTAGGCGGAAGAAATATTAGGATTAACAAATAAACTAGAATTCTCGCCATGCTCACAATTAACAGCAGTTAAATAAGGGAAAAATTTGATCGCAATGATCCAGATCACTGGTTAATTATAAACATAAAAGTTTACTTATAGTTATTAAAAGTACAACTTTACAAACACTTTACTTTTGTCTATTTTAGGATTAGAAAAATAATTTAAATTGAGTTGCTTTCTGTTATTGAACTTCTTATTGAACTTCAATGATTTTAGTGTCTGCGATTGTTTTACCTTGATAGCTTAATTCACCATGATTATTGGCGTTTAAAACAATTTTGATTGAGTTTTTCCCTTTAGGTAAGCTTTGAAGATAGTACCAGTTGCTATACAAGCGAGTTATTTTTTGCCCATTAATGAATAAATGAGCATGTCCTTCGTTTAGCTTGTTTGTTTGATTGACATTTTCGGGAGTTAAAACGAAGTTAACTAACTTTAGCTCTAAGTTCCAGCCTTTGACTGCATCTTGGTAAGTTATCAGCTCTACCTGCGGAACTGGCTGTCCATCGCGAATTTCAATCTTTTCGTGATCGTGTGCTTTGTGTTCATGATCTTGATGCTCATGTGGGGTCTGTGTTGCTGAAGCGAATTGTTTATCTTGTTGAGGTTTAACTTCTGAGTGAATCGCGACAGGGAATAAGAAACTAATCGCAATAAGAGGGAAAAGAGTCTGGAAAAATTTAGTCATGGAAGTCTCTTTCTAAGTGCAAGGAAAGTTCAATTCTCAAAACTATCAAAGCAATTAGATCTCGGTCAAAAGACATGCCGTCAAAGTTATTGCCTAGTTTTATATTTCAAAGGTCTTATGCTAATTTCAGGTAATTCATTAACCAACTGGCGATCGTTGCCCGTCGAGTATGCCTGGGGGTAAATTCGCCGATTTTATAACCTTTAAACCCCAATGATTCTTTGAGTAGTTGTTTATTCTCTTTCGGAATCGAACGAGTTAGTTTCACGGTGGGAGGACGATTGGCAATAAAATCTGGAGGTTCGGGGTATGCTGTTCGCCAATCTTCGGCTACTGCGCTATTGTCCCAAGTCTGACTAGTTTCATCGTAGCGATAACCAAGGTAATGCCAAACTAATCGCAAGACGGTGTTATCGTCTAGTTCTTCTTTGAGGATTGCCCAAATTGTATCTGTATTGAGGGGTGGTAATTCTGGCATAAGACTTGAACTAT
>CALKUU010000056.1 GCA_937996665.1 uncultured Xenococcaceae cyanobacterium
TAACGTTTTGGTAACCATCAACATAGTTTTGCTTCCTCTGCAACAATATTTGTCTATCTACTGCTGGTTTCGTGGGAACTAGTTTGCTTGGACAATTCAAAGGACGATGGAACCCGATATTATCTTTATCTAGAGCATAGACACAAACATAATGCCCTGCTGCTTGTAATGCGTGAGCTAATTCTAAAGTATGAATCACCCCACCTCTTGGTTTTGTTGAATAGGTGAACAGGGCAATTCTTAGTTTTGTTTTCATCCAAGCTATTTTGATGAGATTTAATCTTACTTTTTAGACTAGTTTTGCTTAGTAAAAATAAATCAGGAGTTCGAGAACTAATTATCAGCTATCGACTATCAAGTGATTTGTAACTTTAGATACAGGATAAAAGCGTAATTTGCCTCTCAATAGACTTATTCGCTTATTTGTTTTAAGGCTTGTGTCTAATGATTTAATCAACTCTGCCCAATTATTATTTGAGCTGCAAAATGTCGATCGTCTCAATCAAAGTTTGTCTGGTTGTCTTGAGCCTAAAGCGATCGCTACGAGCATTACCGAGGGTTTAGTAGATCAATTTAACTGTTCATTTGTCCGTATTTGGCTAGTAAACTCAGATCGCACAGCTCTAACTCTAATTGCCTCTTCGGGTTTGTATACCCGCCTCGATGGGGATTTTGCTTCAGTACCGATGGGAGCCTATAAGGTAGGGAAAATCGCCCAACACTGTATTCCCTTTTTGAGTAACCAACTAGCAGAAGAGTCTTGGGTTAAAGATCGCACTTGGGCAATTGAGAATAAAATATGTGGCTTTGCTGGTTTGCCTCTAGCTATTGCGGGGGAAGCGATTGGCGTACTGGCGGTTTTTAGCCAGCAACCAATGAAAGCAGAGTTTCTCGAAGCTTTAAGAATACTCTGTAGTTCTGTAGCAGTGGCTTTAAACAATGCCAGTCTCTATCAACAAAATTCGCAAGCGCGATCGCTTAAAGAGCATTCAAGCTTACTAAGCAAACAATCTCTTGCGGAAAAAATAGCTCAGATATTGACTGATATTCGTTTAATTCTTGTGGGCACAGAAAAAAAATTGCCTATTTCTTGCACCTATATATTGTTAAAAACTGCGGAAATACTCAAGGCTAATAATTGTAGTTATTGTCGGCTTACTTATAAGTGCGATCGCCTTTATCTCTCGGCAATGCTAGTTCTAAACTCTAATTTAGAAGCAACAACTATTTTTCAAGATCTTGGTTTTGCGATTGGCAATTTAGGTGGGGAACTAGATACCGATATTTCCGATCATCAAGTAACGCAAATTAATTTAGCTCTTCCATATCAGCTATTGCCCAAAGATCGGATCGAACTCTCTCGCCGAGAACAAGAAGTGATTGAGTTATTGGCTAATGGAATGCGCGATCGCGAAATTGCCAAGAAGTTGTTTATTAGCGATCGTACTGTTAAATTTCACATCAATAATGCTGTGTCCAAGCTAAAAGCAAAAACCCGCATTCAAGCTGTTCATCAAGCCTATTCTCAAGGATTATTAACCTCGATTATCTAGAAAACCAATTATTTTGAGAACATAGCAACCAATACTTCACTTACTGTTTCACTATCATTTGGGGATAGATTACCGAGTTTACGTAACAATCTGGATTTATCCACCGATCTTATTTGGTCAAGAGCAATGCTACTCTCTCTTGTTTGAAAAACAATGGTTACTCTGGTCGGATAATTTTTAATTGTGCTAGTTAGAGGTGCAACAATCACTGTCTTTAACAACTTATTGATTTCATCAGGAGAAATCACAATACAAGGTCGAGTTTTCCTTATTTCTGAACCAATAGTTGGCTCAAGGCTGACTAACCAAACTTCATCACGTTGAGGATAGGCTACCAAGTCCACTCCTCCTCATCCCAGCTATGTTCTAAATGGTCTCCCATCAATAATTCTTCATCTTCATCAACACCTGCTGCAATAATCGCTTCTTCCCAACCCTGTCGGGGGTTAGCAACAATTTGGGAGACTATTAAACGGCTATCTTTAACTTCCAGACTAACTTTATCTGTTAAGCCACACTGTTCAATAATTGCTTTAGGAATAATAATTCCTTGAGAATTCCCGATTTTAGTAATTTTGGTTTCCATTCGTTATGAGTTATAACAATGTTATGACTAAATTATAAGCAAATTTTCTGGAATCAGTTTATTTACTTGGCTACTTGAGGCGATATTTGCTCTTCAAAGATAAAAGATCACATCACCTTAAAAAGCTTCAATATAGGGTCAAAAAATTAAATGTATTCAACCTGATCAACTTCTAGTTCGCTCATTTTGGCAATCCTGATCTGATCACGAGAAAATTTTTCCACTGCAAGATCGCAATCTCCCATTTCACTTTCTTTGAAAATCCTTTGTTCTGGAAAATAAAAATAGTAATGATAAGCAGTCTGTAAAGAACATAAATCATCCTGATTAGAGTAGGTAAAAAGTTGCTCACAAATAAATAAAACTCTCGATTTAAAACTATGGCGGTTCAAATCACGTAAATCTTTTAGAGAAAGAGATGCTTCTTGTAAGCCAAATTTAGTTATGGGTATTTCATCACATGGCATTGACCCAATTTGTTTTAACCAGAAATTAAAATCTTCCGACTTAAATAGACCACTACATTTATTGAGAATAATTTTAAATCTGGCGACTAAATCTTGTTTATTTTTGGTCAAGGCAATTTCAATTAGATCCGCAACATGATTTTTGTGACTGCTAAAGTTCATATTTAAAGGTTATTTACCTACGTTCTTTAAATTAATCATTCATCTTCCAGAAATAGGGTCTCAAAATCGCGATACCCGCTAACAACTCGCACGATATCGATACCATCTTCTCTGGGATAGTAAAAAACAACATAGTTCTCGACAACAAAACCTCGCAAATTAACAGCAAGTTTGCTGTATCTTCTTCCCATATTTGGAAAGCTGGCAACAAGTTTGCATTTCTTTCTAATCGCATCGAATAATTGACTGGCTGCATTGGAGTCCTGCCGAGCAACATATTCACAAATATCATCCAAATCTTTAACCGCAGCATTGGTGAATGAATAACTACTCATCAATCAGCTTCATTGGCTATTTGAGTAATTTTTTGCTGTAAACGATCAAAAACAGCCTCTCCATCAGTTAATTGACTGTTTGTTAATTGCTCTGTTCCAATCGAGATTTTTTGCTTGAGTTCTTGTATTTTCTCTTCTCTTGCTTCAAGCAATTTAAAAGCTTCATTGATGATGTCGTCGGCATTGCTATAAGCACCACTAGCAATTTTGTCTTGGATGAATTTTTCCTGCTCTGGTTTTAACTGAATATTCATAAACCTGTTTAACCCGCTCTTGAATTAAGTCTACACTTTATGAAAGTAAAATGAGATTAGATTCTATTCTCCTCAACCTGTTAAAAATGACAGGTATAAAAGCCCGATCGCCTTTAACTATCTTCACTTGCTGCAACTATAGCTAGGATTAATCTTTTCGTAGCAAAATACACAGGTTTCTCTAGGACTCTACATCTACTCTGTTAATAACTCAGTTGAGAAGTAATCAACTGTTGCAGTCTTAGAGTTAACTTATGAAAAAGCACTACTCCGTAATCGTTGTGGGAGGTGGACAGGCTGGTCTTTCGATTAGCTATTGTTTAAAGCAAAAAGGTGTTGACCATATCATCTTTGAAAAAAATCAGATTGGTTATTCTTGGCAAGAAAAACGTTGGGATACCTTTTGTTTAGTAACACCTAACTGGCAATGTACTCTACCTGGTTATCATTACCCTGGGGATGACCCCAATGGGTTTATGCAAAGGGATGCGATCGCCGAATACATCAAAGACTATGCCAAATCTTTTGAGCCTCCTATCAAAGAAAAGGTCGAAGTTTTTTCAGTTACCAAAGATAACTCCCAGAGCTTGTTTTCTATAACTAGTTCTCTTGGGAGTTTTACAGCAGATCAAGTTGTAGTCGCAACAGGTAACTATCATCAAGCGAAGATTCCGCGAATTGCCGAAAGATTTGCTAGTGAGTTAACCCAAATTCATTCCTCGGACTACAAAAATCCTCAATCTTTACCAGAGGGTGAGGTTTTAGTAGTTGGCACAGGACAGTCTGGCTGTCAGATTGCCGAAGATTTGCATCTAGCAGGGAGAAAAGTTCATCTCTGCGTCGGTGGTGCGCCGCGATCACCTAGGGAATATCGAGGTAGGGATGTTGTGGACTGGTTAGATCAGTTGGGATATTACAACTTAACTGTTGATAATCACCCTGATAAAGAAAACGTTAGAACCAAGACCAACCATTATGTTACTGGTCGCGGTGGTGGTCGAGAGATAGATCTGCGCACCTTTGCCCTCGAAGGAATGCAACTCTATGGTTCGTTAGCAGATGTCCAAGGCGATAACCTAGCGTTTAAGCCAAATCTTAAGCACAATTTGGATCGCGCTGATGAGGTGGCAGAGAGTATTAAGCGAACTATCAATGAATATATTGACCGCAATAACATTGATGCACCGATAGAACCAACCTACCAACCAGTCTGGCAACCAGAAACCGAAGTTCTAGAACTTGACTACAAAGCTAATAACATTACGACCGTAGTTTGGTGTATTGGCTATAACACCAACTTTAGTTGGGTTGATATTCCTGTCTTTGATGGCAAAGGCTATCCGCGTCATGAGCGTGGAGTTACGAGTTCTCGTGGTTTATATTTCCTCGGTCTTCCTTGGTTGTATACCTGGGGTTCGGGTCGTTTCTCGGGAATCGCCAGAGATGCCCAATACTTATCTGACTACATCGCCAAAAGAACAAAATATGCCTACCCAGGGACATTACTAGCTGTTAACGAAGCCGCGATCGGCTCTTAAATTACCTCAATAATTCCCATTAAATTCTTACAAATAAATCATTCAAGGAGAATCAATTATGCCTGAAGTTACTACCCCCGCCCATAAAGCTGGTGATTTCTTTGTCGATTACGAAGAGAAAGTATTTCCCGATGTCCAAGCAGAACCAGGAGAAAAAGCCCTAGTTACTTTTCATACTGTGGCTTTTGAAGGGTCGATTGGTTTAGTTAATCTACTTCAAGCAACTCGTTTAATTCGTAAAGGGTTTGAAACTTCTGTCTTACTCTATGGCCCTGGGGTGACTTTAGGAGTACAAAGAGGCTTCCCAAAAATTGGCGATGAGGCTTTTCCTGGACATATGGCGATGAATAATCAGCTTGTCAAAATTATGGAAGAGGGTGGTAAGGTCTATGCCTGTCGCTTTGCTCTGCAAGCACTCTACGGACATGGTGAACCCTCACTAATTCCTGGGATTACCCCCATCAATCCTTTAGATGTTTTGGATATCGTCTTACTACACCGCAAAGATGGCTCCTTTATTTTGGATACTTGGACAATGTAGGCAAGTGATTACTGCTTCATCTTTATCTACCTGTTCTGCAAACTCCTCATCTCTCCTAATTCATAACTTATCCTTCTAAAATCATGGACTATTCACGGACAATTAAAGCTGCTGCTGTGCAGATCTCTCCTGTCTTGTATAGCCGAGAAGGAACTACCGAAAAAGTCTTAGGGGCGATCGCCGATGTTGCCAAGGAAGGAGTGCAACTAATTGTCTTTCCCGAGACGTTCATTCCTTACTATCCTTATTTTTCCTTTATTCAACCCCCTGTGTTGATGGGAAAAGAGCATATGAGGCTTTATGAGGAGGCAGTGGAAATTCCCAGCCCTGTTACCGACGCAGTGAGCAAGGCCGCTAAGACCCATTCGATGGTGGTGGTGTTAGGAGTGAACGAGCGAGATGGGGGATCGCTCTATAATACGCAGTTAATTTTTGATGCTGATGGGAGTTTATTGCTCAAGCGTCGCAAGATTACCCCTACCTATCATGAACGAATGATCTGGGGACAGGGAGATGGAGCAGGTTTGCAGGTATTAGATACCGCAGTAGGAAAACTGGGTGCTTTAGCCTGTTGGGAACACTATAATCCCTTGGCTAGATATAGCTTAATGGCTCAGCATGAACAGATTCATTGTGCTCAATTTCCTGGCTCAATGGTGGGTCAAATTTTTGGGGAACAAACCGAGGTAACAATTAGACATCATGCCCTAGAAGCTGGTTGCTTTGTGGTTAACTCCACTGGTTGGCTAAGTCCTGAGCAAGTAGCGCAAATATGTCCTGATGAGGGGTTACAGAGATTTTTAACTGGTGGTTGCTACACTACGATTATTTCTCCTGAAGGTATGCCTCTGTGTGAGCCAATTAGAGAAGGTGAGGGCATGGCGATCGCCGATCTCGACTTTTCTCTAATCACCAAACGCAAGCGGATGATGGACTCAGTCGGGCATTATTCCCGCCCCGATCTGTTGCAACTTAAGGTTAACCAAGATCCCTACTCCGTCTGGCAAAAAAACGATCCAACAACAATTAACTCCAGTCCTTCAGTTGAAACTGCCGATCAGCAATCAATAAATTCAATTAACGAACCAACTACCAACGACTCTGGTACTCTACCCAGCCTGAATTAAAGAGTGAATTCTCTTACCTATCCTCACTCTAAACCAAGCCAATTCCGAACTCCTAATTCCTAACTCTAACTAGTCCGACTATCCCTTTAATAAATCAATGGACAAGCGAAAATTAATCACTCAATTACAATCTCAAGGCTTAAAACTACTTGATCGCGATACGGGCAGAAAAGGAGGTGCAGGTCCTTCTGATCATCAAGCCGTAACCATTGACGGGACGACGGTAATGATTCCTGTGCATACTAGTAATGCTGCCAAATCTGAATACAGCCTAGCTAAGCTTAATCAAAAATCAATCAACCAAAAACCCCAAATCTTAGAAAAAGAAGGAGCAGGAATTGCCACAGTACAATTTCCCAGTCAACCTAAGTTTTACGAACTGAAAACTGCCGAAGGAATCCCCTACAAGCAAATTGCCCTACTCCATAGCCACAACGTTTTAGCCACCACCGTTTTACAAACTTGCATTCGCTATAGTAACCGTCACACAGCCTGTCAATTTTGTGCGATCGAACAATCTTTAGTCGCAGAGAAAACCATCGCGCAAAAAACTCCTGAGCAGTTAGCAGAAGTGGCAGAAGCTGCCGTAAGACTAGACGGCATTGAGCAATTAGTCATGACCACAGGTACACCTAACACCACAGATCGAGGGGCAGCCTATCTAATTGAATGTGCCAAGGCAG
>CALKUU010000057.1 GCA_937996665.1 uncultured Xenococcaceae cyanobacterium
TGGCAATAGTGATGCTAGAGGCTTTTTAACTATTCAAGGGAAAGACACTGCTGGAACTACTACGGTCGGTGCTAATGTTGTCCAAGTTCAAGTAGAAATTCCTTTAGGTGTCAACACCGCAGATTTAGACGATTTAAACCCTGCTTTGTGGATAGGACAAAGCAGTGTAGTGAACTTGGGTCCTTTGAATACAAATGGAGCAAACTTAGTTTATAAAGAACCCTCAACTGGTGGAGCAAGTGGTTGCACGACCACAGGGACTAACATCATTAGTGATGCTCGCGATTTACCCCCCTTAGCCGATTTAACAAGCGTTACTCAAAGAGATTTAGGGGCTAATTTTAGCAGTGCTGGGGGGACTGGCATCAATAATTTTAATAGTGGTGAAATAATCCTGGGAACATCTTTGGACGATGCTACCGCTCTAGACACAGGGGTTGTAGGAGATCCAGATGATGACCGCTACTACTACAACGTTCCTGGAAATTTAAGCTTAACTAATGGTCAGGCAATTATTGCGGATGGAACTTCAAAGGTAATTGTATTGGTAAATGGAGATCTCAATATTGTAACTGGAGCAAATGCAGTCCGATTAATTAACTCTAGTCACAGTTCAGAAACAGGCGCAACAACACCAGATGATGTTGATCGCTATTTAGAAATTCACGTTACTGGAGATGTCAATATTTCGGGAACTGGAAATCTAGATATTACAGGATTATTACGAGTAGGAGGGACGGTCAATATTAACAGTGCTGCGCAGATAGATGTTACTGGGGCAATCTGGGCAAATGACTGGAGTAATAGCTTTAGCGGCGCAGTTGATATCGAAACCGATGATTACCGTTTTTATAGCATTACCCCAAACCGAACTCCAGCCCCATTAACCTATAGACCCTCTGGCTGGGAAACTCAGGAGGCAAATTAATTATGATGTGGCAAAAAGCTTTTTTCCAAAACAAACAAATACGTAGCAAAAAGAAATATCCTCGATCTAAGTCATTGAATCAAGGATTTATGACTTTAGAAATGCTAATCGCTTCGTTGGTAGGCTTCTTTTTTCTTGTCTTCTCTTTGCAAGCTGTAGTATCTGGTCTGGCGTTTAAGGTCGTAGCTCAAAAAGAATTTGGTGGCGATCGCTTAATTCAAGAAGAAATTGAAAGATTGAATGATTTAGCTACCCAAAATAGTCTTTCTTTTATAGATCCAGGTATTGATCTTATTCTTAATACTGATGATGATGATGAAACTGAAAAGATCGCTGCTTGTGATGGTAATTTTGACTTGGATGGAGACGGTGCTCCAAATGAGGGATATGCTCAAGCACTATGGAATTTAAGGTTGGAAGGAAATGCACGCACCGCTAATACCGATCCAGCAATAACTGTTGCTCCTAATATCACGAACAATAACAACATTGTCGGACTCCCACTAACTTTAGTTGGAACTAGAAATACAACTGACCCTGGTGGAGCTGGTGTTGCTAATCCCTTTCGGGTACTAGGAATTAACTATATAGTCACCGCTCCTGATGAGAATGGTAACCCAGAAGCAATTGCAGAACGTTATGTGGAGATAATCGCCGATGAAGCTTTGGAATGTTCCTAGAAAAGAGAGTGGATTTACTCTTATTGAAGTTTTGGCTGTTACTGTCATAATTGGCATAATCGGGGCGATCGCTGTTCCTAACGTGCTTGGTCAGCTCAATAAAGCCCGAATTAGTGATGGCGTTGCCCAGATTGAGGGCGCATTCAAGGAAGCAAAGCGCCAAGCAACTAGTCGCAAGCAGTCCTGTACTATCCAAATTGCCAATGTTGGGGGAAATGTTATCGTTCAAAATCAAGCTGGAAGTTGTCTTTTAGAAACAAGACAGTTACCCGATGGCGTAACCGTAGGTTTTAATACCACTAACGATTCAACCATCCCTTTACCAATTCAATTTTCAGGAAAGGGAAATATTGGGAATACTGATACCTATATTCCTTCTAATACTGGTAGTTGGACTATTACCGTTGCTCATGATGATATTGATAGCCCCAAATGTTTAGAGATAGCAGGTCTTTTTGGTGATATCCAAACAGGTGTTGTTCAGGGTGGAAACTGCAATACTGACCTAAATTAGCAAATATAATGTTATTGGTAACTGCTATTAATAAGCTTAATTAGGAATATTTATATCGATTAAATTGGTTTCTAAATGGCTATTTTTTAGTCCTTACTTACCTAAATACAAAGCTCTTAAGGTAGAGCTTTTTTTGTGTAAAAATTTTAGATTAGGGCAAAAAGTTCTTCATCTTTGAAGACAATTCCAAAAAAATTAGGCTCGTATTCGCTCTAGAGACAAGCTCGATGATATTATCAATGGACATAAGATATAAACTTATGTCGTAAATAATTATTATAGTAATCATGGTTAAAGCACCTATTTCCCCAGTGGTTCTAATGATCTTAGACGGCTGGGGATATCGAGAAGAGCAAGAAGCTAATGCGATCGCATCGGCAAAAACTCCTATCTTTGATAGTCTAACCAAGGCTTATCCTAATACTTTAATTAATACTTCTGGTAGAGACGTAGGCTTGCCAGATGGACAAATGGGTAATTCTGAAGTTGGACATCTCAATATTGGTGCAGGAAGGGTAGTTCCCCAAGAATTAGTCAGAATTAGTAATGCTGTTGCTGAAGGAACTATTTTCCGCGATCAAACTTTGATTGATACTTGTGAAAAAGTTCGT
>CALKUU010000058.1 GCA_937996665.1 uncultured Xenococcaceae cyanobacterium
GATGGCGACCCCACTCAAACTACTTTTAGCGATCAGGTTCGTTTAAACTTCGATAGTAGTTTCACAGGAAAAGACCGTTTACGTACTCGGTTAAGAGCTGGGAATGTTGCTAGATTAGACCAAGCGACTGGATTTGATGCCACTCGCCTAGGGTTTGATTTCAACAATGGTAACAACATCGTAGTTGACGATCTTTACTATCGATTTCCCCTATTGGATGGAAAAGTTAAGGCTACTGTTGGTACATCTAGTTTAGGTGTTCACAATATCTTCGACCTAAACAACCCAATCCTAACTAGTAACGGTACAGGTGCACTTTCTCGCTTTATCCGTCGCAATCCTATTCTTTTCCAAGGTATTCAAGGTGCTGGCGTTGGTCTTAGTACCAAGTTTGGTCCAGCAAAAATCACAGGTCATTATCTAGCTGATGATGCTGCCGACTCAACTAGTGGCGAAGGTCTTTTTAATGGATCTTTCAGTACTGGTGCACAGGCTTCACTATCACCAACAGATGACTTAGATCTTTCTTTAACCTATGTCTATGAATACCAAACATCAGATGAAGTCAATTTAACTGGTGGAACTAGTAGTGATCTAGCGCAAGCACCTTTTGGAGCAGTTGATACTCGTGCTCATCAGTTTGGTCTCGGTGCTAACTATGGATTGGGAGATAGATTCCTACTTTCTGCAACAGGAGCTTTGTCTCTTGCCAGTGACGCTGCGGGGAATAATGACGCAACTCTCTATACGGCTGCGTTAACTGCTTCTTTATTAGATATCGGCAAAGAAGGCGCTGTTTTCTCTATAGCGGGTGGTGTTCCTCCCAATCTAACTGAGAATGATGGGGGAGCCGAAGATGAGGATACTACTTTCTTAATCGAAGCTCAGTACAAGTATCCGATTAACAAAAATGTCATCATCACTCCTGGTGCTTTTGTTGTCATTAACCCTGAAGGCAATAGCGACAATGATACTCAGGTTGTTGGTGTTCTTAGAACCACCTTCAAATTCTAGGTTTAGACCTTCTCTAACTTCCTAATTTGAATGTGATTGCATAAAAAAAGGGGTGAGCCATACTCACCCTTTTTTCTTTTCAAATTTTCTAAATTGTCTTAACTGAGCTGACTAAATCAGCAAAGACAACAGCAAAATTATTCAAATTAGATCTAAATTGATTTTTTCGTAAAAGCTAAAAATATAGCGATCTCTCACCTGCAAAAGTTTACCTGAGATTACTAGTTCCTTCCGATGAAGCAGCTTTTTTCGGGGGAAAAGCAAGCAAAACAAGATGACCAACCAGAATCAAAAGATCTCGTTCTAAGCCTGCAACCTTAGAAGAGTCCCCCAAAAAGTTGGGAATCTGCACCGTAGCGATCGCACCAGCAATAATAAATAGCAACACCAAATTAGTAGCTTGCCAAAAACGACCAAATAACAGCAGGACAGCAGCGATAACCTCGACAATACCGGTAATTGGGCCTAAAAAACCAGGTAAGCCAAAGCCAATAAATTTTTCGGTTGCCGCTGACCAATAAATCGCCTTGGGCAAACCGTGATAGAGAAAAATAAGCACTAATAGAATCCGCAAAGCCCAAAGAGCATAGGTTTGAAATTTAGTGGAAGTAGAATTGTTTAACATCGAAAAAAATCCTGAGTGTTATGTGAATAGTAAAAAGTAGTTAACAGTGATTAATTAGTTAACTGAGTTGGTCAGGGGATCTCCCCCTTGGCAAAATTGCTGGCGACGAAGGAAAAATTAACCGCACAGGACGATCGCCAATTAAATAGTTATGCAACCAAGTCAAAAAAATCAGTCCTCGATTGCGCCAATCGGGAACATAAACAACATGGATAACTAGCCAGAAAAGCCAAGGCAAAAAGCCCCGCAGTTTGATACCAGCAATTTGCCCAACACCGGAATAACAACCAATAATTGCCAGTCGACCCTTGTTGAAATAACTAAAGGGTTTATTTGTCTTACCCTGAATTAAATTTTTGATTGCCTTAGCTACATAAACACCCTGTTGCAAAGCCTCTGGAGCAACACCAGATAAAGATTCTTGATGGGAGGGGATATGAGCTAAATCACCAATTGCAAAAACTTGAGGATAATCGCTTAATTGCAAAGTCGGGGAGACACTAATTTGTTGTTGTTTGCCAACAGCAGGAAATGGCAACCCGAGAGGAACTTCCCCCTGGACTCCTACTGCCCAAATAACCGTAGCCGCAGCAAGATAAGTACCATCGCTCAGATCTAAACCATGCTCAAAAACCTGACTTACTCTTGAGCCGAGCATTACTTTTATCCCCAAACTTCTTAGTTTCTTCGCAGTATATTTTCCTAACGAATCAGGAAACTCGGTGAAGAGGCGATCGCTAGATTGCACCAATCGCAAGTTAACTTCTGACCAATTTAGATGCGGAAAATCTCTTTTTAAAGAACCCGTGAACAACTCTAATAATGAACCGGCTAATTCCACACCCGTTGCCCCACCACCAACGATCACAATCGAAAGTAGCTGCGATCGACGAACTGGATCACTTTCTCGATCAGCCTCCTCAAAACAAGTCAACAAATGATTCCGTAAACTAATTGCCTGATTCAGGGTTTTAAGTTGAAAAGCATACTCAGCAGCACCACTCACTCCAAAAAACTTACTCTTGCTGCCTGTTGCCAACACCAAATAGTCATAAGAAAAAGTAGTTTGATCAGTTGTTAATTCTTGGGCAATACAATCAACTTGTTGCACTTCAGCTTGCAAAAATTTCAGGTTAGAAGCTCGCCTCAACAAAGTTCGAATTGGCACCGCAATCTGATCTGGGGCAAGCTGGGCAGTGGCAACCTGATAAAGCAAAGGAATAAAGGTATGGTAATTATGGCGATCAATAAGAATAACTTCAGCCCCACTATTCGCTAAAGATTGAGCAGCCTGTAAACCAGCAAAACCAGCGCCAACAATAATCACTCGCGGATCAGACTTCATAAATAGTTTTTAAATAAAATTTGTTAAATAGTGATTAAATTGAGGAATGGGAACCAGTCATAAACTCACGACCCAAAGGTCTTTTAGTATCAGCTTCTGGTTCAATCGTGATTAAAATCGAGTTGGCATTAGACAAGGCTCTCTCCGTCGATAATTCAAGATAAACAACACCTTGCGCATCAGGAACAAAATTTGCACAACCAATTTTCTGATGCTGAGAGATTGCCCAAAGGCGATATACCTGTTTACCAGATAAGGGTTGTAAGTTTTTTAGTGCCAAAACCGCAGTCTTACTTACAGGGGAAAGAAACAAACTGCCTGAAGCGGTTTCAACTTGATTAGAGCCTTGCAAGGAAACTAAACGATTATCTGGCTGAAGCAACAAACTGACAAGCTTTTGCTGCTGTGCCACATAATTATCCTTAAGCACTATTTGTTGACGCAAACTAAAATTATTTACCCCTAAGCACACAGCCAACAAGGTACTAAAAGCACTAATTATCCAGAGCCAACGAGATGACTTAAATGCAAAAGTTTTGGCAGGAAGCCGCTGTAAAATTTGACTACGTAAATCATTCTGAGGAACATCTGCCGGTAGAGTGGAAGACATTAAAGTTAAAGCTGACTCTAGCTCAGAAATTTGTACCCTTAAGCTAGGATCGCTTCGCAATTGCTGATTAAGCCAGATAAGTTCCTCTTCATCAAGATTTCCTAAAACGTACCCTGCTAACAACTCCTCTAAGTCATGTCCCCCTAAATTATGGGATTGAGAATCTCCGCTCATCTCTAGTTAACCAAATTATGTAAATTTTTTCTTAATTTCAATAGTCCTCGGCGACTATGAGTTTTAACCGTGCCTAAAGGAATATTTAAACGCTTTGCTATTTCTGATTGACTCAGACCTTCGTAATAAGATAACTGCAAAATTTGGCGCTGATTAGCAGATAAATTTTGAAGGGCATTTCTAACCTTAATTGCTCTTTCTTCTCTAGATGCTCGCTCAAGAGGACTAACCAATTTTTTGGGTTCAATAGAGCTTTTTAAACCCTTAATATTTTGCCAAAATTTACCTTTAGAAGTTTTGGAACGAAGACGATCAATTGTGCGCGATCGCGTTAGCATCATTAGATAGGTATAAAAAGAACCTCTTTTTGGATCAAATTTGGCATTAACTTGCAAACTCAAAAAAATCTCTTGAGTTAAATCTTCAGCCTCTTGAGCATTATTGAGCATTCGATAAATCAAGCGATAAACCAATAAACCATAACGATCATAAAGAATACCTAAGGCAGCAACATCTCCCCTGACAAAAGCATTAAAAACAGCTTCATCAGTAACTTCATTCATTTGCTCAGAGTCTATTTCTGAGAAATTAAGAGATTTTTTAAACACGTCTTACTCAAGCAAACTAGTAGTAATTCCTGACAACATAAAACTCCTCATCAAAGTTTTGATTAAGTACATTTCTCTCAATATGGCTTTTAGTCCCCACATCTATCCATAGCCCCTCTAGTTCAAAGTTACACTGCCCATTATTATGTTTACGGAAGAACTCAAAATTTGGATTCACCTTTTTCGACAATTGGAGAAAATTAACTAGACTAATTTCTTTAAGCAACGAACTTAATCCCTAAGGTTTAAGAGCCAAACCCTCGTATCGAAACCGCGAATTCTTTTTAAATAAAATCAAAAATATCGAATTAATCGCCAAATTGAACTATGACCAAAACCTTTCGGCATATCCGAAACCTTTTTTACCCCCTAGCTATAGTTTTTTTGGGTACAACAGAAATCTCATCAGCACAGGCAACGCCGAAATTTCCCGTCCTAAGTCAATCTCTTCAGCAAATTGACCAATACCAAAATTCTGGTAGCAATTCCCTTTCTCAGGTAACTAACGTTAATCAACTTCGCGACGTTTCTCCTACTGATTGGGCTTATGAAGCTCTACGTAGTCTTGTTGATCGTTACTCCGATGCGCATTCCCTTGCGCCTGAAGGCGACGCGGGGTCACATCGTTGTATTACTGGTTTCCCTAACCAAACTTATCGTGGTAACCAAGCTTTATCTCGTTACGAATTTGCTGCTGGTTTGAATTCTTGTTTGAACCAAATCGAACGTTTAGTTGCTTCTTCTGAGGCTGTCGTTCGTGAAGATATCGATACTATTAGTCGTCTTACTCAAGAGTTTGAAGCTGAGCTTGCTACGCTCAGTGGTCGAGTTGATGATCTTGACAGTCGGACTGCTTTCTTAGAAGATAATCAGTTTTCTACTACGACTAAACTTAAAGGCGAGGTCATCTTTAGCATTGCTGATACTTTTGGTGATGGTGAAGGAACAAATAGCGACCCGACTCAGGTTACTTTTAGCGATCGCGTTCGTTTAAATCTACATTCCAGCTTCTATGGTCAAGACCGATTAAGGATTCGGCTTGAAGCAGGCAATAGCACCAGATTAGACCAAGCTACAGGTTTTGATATCACACGCACTGGCTTCGATGCCAACAACGATAACAATATTGCAGTCACAGATCTTGCCTACCGCTTTCCCATTAAAAATAGTGGAATAACTGGTTATGTCGGAGTTGTCGGTCTAGATACTGACGATATTTTCGAGGTGCAAAATTCTCAGTTAGCAAGTAGTTCATCTGGTGCGCTTTCTCGTTTCTCACGCCGAAATCCACTTTTATTTCGAGGAACAGAAGGAGCAGGAGTCGGGATAGGAGCTAAATTAGGAGTCGTAACAGTTCGAGGGTTATACCTCACTGATGATGCTGACGAATCGAGCGATCGAGAAGGTCTTTTTAACGGCTCTTTCAGTACAGGCACCCAGCTTGAAATCTCACCAACAGATACTCTAGACCTAGCCTTCACCTATATCTATGAATACCAAACTGGAGACAGCGTTAATTTAACTGGTTCTACTGGTAGCGATTTAGCACAAGAACCTTTTGGAGAAGTTGACACTCGCGCTCATCAGTTTGGCTTAGGTGCAAATTACGCAATAGGCAAAAAAATCCTTCTGGCTGCTTGGGGTGGTCTTTCCTTAGCCAGCGATATTAATAACAATGACAATGCCACTCTCTATACTGCGGCAATTAATGCATCTCTAATAGATCTAGGCAAAGAAGGCGCCGTATTTTCGCTCTTAGGGGGAATCCCCCCCAACCTAACCAACAATGATGCAGGGGCAGAGGATGAAGATACTACCTTCCTAATAGAAGCACTTTATAAATATCCTATTAATAATAATGTATCCTTAACTCCTGGTGCCTTTGTTGTTATTAACCCAGAAGGAAATAGCAATAATGAAACCCAAGTTGTTGGTGTTTTAAGAACCACCTTCAAATTTTAGAAGCTACCAGATTTAGAAGATGAGCGATTAAGCCAAACTTAACTAATCCTTAACCTATTCTTTACTTGTAGTTTGGCGAAAGTCAGTAATCTAGGCGAAGTATCAAGTTATTTGTCTATAAATCAAGTAGTTTTTTATCAAGTAGTTTATCGATAGCTAATATTAATCATGATTTCCTTTACTTCTAAGCAACGTAAATTATGGCTAGCTCCTGTGCTGGCTATTTCTCTGAGTCTTGCTTCCTGTGGAGGTACTCAAACTTCAGGAACAAGTGAAAAATCAGTTTCTCTAACTGGAGCTGGAGCTAGTTTTCCTTCACCTCTCTACCAAACTTGGTTTTCCAAATACAACAAAGAAAATCCGAATATCCAGGTTACCTATCAATCAGTGGGAAGTGGTGCTGGGGTAGAGCAATTTACCCAGCAAACTGTTGATTTTGGTGCCAGCGATGTAGCGATGAAGGATGAAGAAATCGCAGCTATAGATAGAGGAGTTGTCTTGTTGCCCATGACAGCAGGGAGTATCGTTCTTGCTTATAACCTTCCTGGCGTAGAAGGACTGAAGCTATCTAGAGAAGTATATGTTGATATTTTGCTCGGTAAAATCAAAAAATGGAATGACCCAGCAATTAGCAAAATCAATCCCGATTTAAAACTACCTAGTAGCTCAATCAATGTTGTTCATCGTTCTGATGGCAGTGGTACAACTGGAGTATTTACCAAACATCTGAGCGACATCAGCCCAGAGTGGAAAGAAAAAGTAGGTAGCGGAAAAACGGTTGAGTGGAAAACTGGAATTGGAGCCAAAGGAAATGAAGGTGTTACCGCCCAAATTCTGCAAACAGACGGCTCGATCGGCTACATCGAATTTGGTTATGCCAAACAACAAAGCATTTCCACTGCTAGTTTAGAAAATAGCTCAGGAAACTATATTGCACCTTCGAGCGAATCAGCTTCTCAAGCGTTATCTGCTGTAACCTTACCCGAAAATCTGCGCGCATTCATCACAGATCCTGAGGGAGCAGATTCTTATCCAATCGTCTCTTATACTTGGATTTTGGCTTACAAAAATTATGACGATGCAGCAAAATTGGAGGCATTCAAAAAAGTAGTCAACTGGTCTCTTACTGAAGGACAGACCTACGCGGAAGACTTGGGATATATTCCTCTCCCCGAAAATGTGGTTTCCAAGGTAGAAACAGCTTTGAACACAATTCAGGTTAAATAAGTCAAGCTGAGTAGACGAGAGATACTTTGACACTCCCTCTACTTAAATAGTTACAAATTTTGGTCAAAAAAAGAGAGAGTATGGCAATCATTACTCTCTCTTTTTGTTTTAAATCTTGCTTAGGAAATTGCATCAATTACATAACAGCTACATGCCAGCAAAACCTGATTTAGCTAGTAATCCAGAAACAATGGATAGGGCAAAAGCGAGTACAGCAAGAGCAATGATCGCTAGATTTTTATACTTGCCATTCTGGTTATACTCAGACAGTAAGCCTTTTTCCGTTTCCAACTCACCTTTCAAATTTGTAATCGAGGAATTCAGGCTAGTAACCTGAGATTGCAAGGATGCGACCTTAGCTGATTCTGCGGTTAACTGCTGCGCTCCCTCAGCTAGAGTAGCTTGCGATCGCGCATATTGTTCTTGAATTTGCTGATTATCAGCTATTTTTTGCTGAAGTTGTCGGTCAAGACTATTTCCTTTTTGAACAGCTTCATTAATTTGCTGTTGCAGCTTTTGAGTTTGGTTTTTTTGTTGTTCCAACTGTTGCTGAGCAGCGAGAAGATCCTGATTTTTTTCCTTGACTTTAGACTCTAAATTAGCAATCAGAGGAGCTTGTTTAGCTGCCTCATCAGCTTGGCGGCTCACTTGCTGCTGCAAGCTAACAATTTGATCTTGGCGATCGCTTACCTCACCCTTAAGACCAATATTTATTTGCTCTACCTGTTTAATCTGAGTTTCTTGATCAAGAACCTGCTGTTGTAATTTTTCACCATCAACTAATTTAGATTGAATAGCCGCGATCTCATCAGTCTTGCCTGATACTTGTTTTTCTAGAGACTTAACTGTCTCCCCAGACTTAGACAGCTCGGCTTGGAGTTGCCCTAGTTCTTGATCTTTTCCTGATAACTGTTTTTCTAAAGACTTAACTGTCTCCCCAGACTTAGATAACTCCGTTTGAAGTTTCTCTAGTTCTTGATCCTTCCCTGATACTTGTTTTTCTAGAGACTTAACTGTCTCTCCAAATTTAGATAGCTCGGCTTGGAGTTTCCCTAGTTCTTGATCCTTCCCTGATACTTGTTTTTCTAGAGACTTAACTGCTTCCCCAGATTTAGATAGCTCTGCTTGGAGTTGCCCTAGTTCTTGCTCCTTGCCTGATACTTGTTTTTCTAGGGCTGCTTTTTCTTTATCAAAACTCTTAATTTGAGTTTTATAGTCAGCAATTTCTGTAACAAAAGATTTGTTCTCTGTCGATTTTTTTTGTAAATCTTGCTTTAACCCAGCCAAATGACCATCAACATCAGCGATCGCTTTTTGGGCATCTTGAGATTTTTGCTTACTACTTTTTAGTTCCGACTCTAGCTTGGTTAACTTTTGGCTAGAATCTTCGAGTTTCTTTTGAGCAGATTGCTCCTGTTTTTGGCTATTTTTAAGTTGTTTTTGCAAATCAGAGATCAAAGACTCTTGGTCGCTGATTTTCTTTTCTAGAGCTGGATCTTTTTGAGGCTTAGATTCCTTAGCGTTAGATGATAGTTCTTTTTTCTGCGCTTCTAGTTTTTCTATTTGCTTAGTAGAATCAGCTTCTAAGGTTTTATAGTTAGCAGCTTGGGTTGCAATTTTCGCTTCTAATTTTTGAATCTCTTGGGTTAACTTCTCATTCTCAAGATTTGAAGTGGAAGAATCTTGTGACTTTGCTTTTGCAGATTTTGATTGGGTAGAATTAGATTCAGTTTTGGAGACTATTTTTTGATCAGCAACTACTTCACTAGCATCAACTAGCTCGATCTGATTTACTTTTTCTTCATCCTCTTCTGCCGCGATCGCAATAGTTTGATCAGCCGATTGAGAAATAATCGCAATATTTCCAGTTGCTAATGCTTCAACTAATTTAGATCGAGAAAGCCCCGTTTTCTCCGCCATTGCGTTGAGATTTTCTACTGCGTTCTTAGTTAAAGACACCCCCACCTGTTTTTTGTCCATGATGGTGGTGGTTGTCACCGTAGCTTTTCTTTTTTTGCGTGCCACAATCGTTAATCTCCAAAATTGCTTGATTAAAAATTTAAATACTTAAAAACGGAAGTCACCTCTAGAATTTCCGTTTTCATTTTGTATTGAGAAAAGTTAGCCTTTCAGTTTGTAAACTTTTATAAAACAAAGACTGATCACTCTTCAATTTCCAGACTATCGTTAAGTCTTGATAATCCCTGAATCACCTTAAATATCTAGGATATATAAATCATTAGTATAAGTTATATGCACTTGTCCCCTGACAGGGGTTTTATTTTTAGTAACTATTCTTATACTTCTGCAACGCTCACGATAGAATGAGAATCTTGTCAGATATTTAGTCAGATATTTTTTATGCCTGAAATCACTGTCAGCCTACCCCAGCACTCCTACCAAATAGAGATCTCAGAGGGGAATATATCGCAATTGGGAGACCAGTTGAAACAACTAAAATTGGGCACAAAAGTCTTGGTTGTTTCCAACCCAGAAATTTTTGATCATTATGGTCAAATTTGTATCGACTCTCTAGAAAATTCTGGATTTGAGGTCTATAGTCACCTCATCCCCGCAGGAGAAAGCAACAAAAATCTTCAGTCCATTGCCAAAATATATGATTCGGCATTGGCTCACCACCTTGAGAGGTCTTCAACTCTAGTGGCATTAGGAGGAGGAGTAATAGGCGACATGACTGGCTTTACTGCGGCTACTTGGTTAAGAGGGATTAATTTTGTCCAAGTTCCTACCTCTTTACTGGCAATGGTAGATGCTTCGGTTGGCGGCAAAACAGGAGTCAATCATCCCCAAGGAAAAAATTTAATTGGCGCTTTTTATCAACCAAAGTTAGTTTTAATCGATCCTAGTGTCCTCAAAACCCTTCCCCCCAGAGAATTTCGGGCAGGAATGGCAGAAGTTATTAAATATGGAATAATTTGGGATCCAGAACTTTTTTCTCAGTTGGAGAATGCGACCAATATTACTAGCTTTGACGAAATTGATCCTCAGCTCTTAAACACAATTTTAGTCCGTTCCTGTCAGGCAAAAGCAGATGTTGTTGCTCAAGACGAAAAAGAGACAGGCATTCGTGCAATCCTAAATTATGGACACACAATCGGACACGCAATTGAGAGTTTAACCGATTACAAACAATATGTTCATGGAGAGGCGATCGCTTTAGGGATGATTGCAGCAGGAGAAATTGCAATTCAAATGGGTCTTTGGCGAGAAACCAACGGCAATCGTCAAAACAAATTAATTTCTAAAGTGGGTCTGCCAACGAAGATAGATGCGCCACTAAAAGTCAAAGAAGTTCTAGAAGCATTAAAAAACGACAAAAAAGTGAAATCAGGAAAAATTCGCTTTATTCTTCCGACCAAAATTGGTTCAGTCAAAATCACCGACAAGATATCATCAGAAGTCATCAAAGAATCGATTATGCAATTACTTAATCAGCGTTAAAGAAACCACAAATCTAGGATCAATTTAATCTATTTTTTTTAAAGCCATAAACTCTTTTGAGATAATCTTTTTGAGCTATAAGTTAAAAAAAAATGCCTCATCTAATTTTAGATGAGGCATTTATACTTCAATAGTTGAAACCAAAAAGCTTTATAAAATTTTCGATACTTCTATAGTTTATAAGTTTATATTCCGTTCTGGAATATACATTCCTGATACTTCTAAAAATAAATAAAACCTATTTCCCTGTGTCAGTTGATTAAACTAACAACTTACTAAGCAGCGCTATTCCCGGATAGGCCTTTTTCAATTACAAATTGAGTATGCTTATACTCTTGATAGTGAACACCAAGAAGACCACCCAAAGTACCCATTCCTCTAAAGATGGTTAATAAAGACTTCGCTAAACTAGCTTTGCCCAACAATAGTGAGGGAACAAGTTTAACAAGACCAAGAACAATAAGAGCAAACCCCTTAAGCATTCTTACAGCCTGGGTGAACACTGCTGGATACAACTCTTTTTCATAAGCACTGTAATTACCCCAGGTTCTATAACCACGGAATAAAATCCACTTCAAATTAGTGCGAGAAGAAGGAATCCCATCAGAGACAATCGCATCATCAGCCCAAACGATTTTGTGACCAGCCTTACTTAAAGTTAGAAAAAGAAAGGCATCAGAACCACCAGAAATCGCAAATCGATTATCAAAAACAGGATTTAGCTGACGCAATATTTCCGATTTCACCAAAACATTATTGGTAAAGGCAACCTCTCTTTGCTCTCCAGTTTTAAAACGAGGAGGAGCGAAAAAGTTTCCTTCCACTACCCAATCGGGAGTACCCTTTTCGGAGAAATAAGGGATTACAGGGCCAGTCACGATGTCTGCACTATATTTTCCTTGAGCTAAAACCAAGTTCTCTAACCAGGTCGGCTCAGGAATTTCATCATCGTCAAGAATGGCGATGAAATCAGACTCAGCAGAAGCCAAACTGACAGACTTGTTACGTGCGTAGGTGATGCCCCTTTGCGCTTCAACGCTATCTTTCAATACCCAATTAAAAGAAGGTCTAATTTCTGCACAAATTCTAGCAGCCAGACCATCAATGTCATTATCGACAACGATAACCTCAATTTCGGGTTGAGCCATTGACTCAAATGTTAAAGCATTTAAACCTTCAAGAACACGACGAAGCCCCTGAGGTCTTTTATAAGTGATTAAACAAACAGATAGTATCATACGAAATTACAGTTGATTTATTCTATTAGAAAGCGCGAAATTGATTACACTATTTAATTTCAACTAGATGAAGATGTTATTAAGCTTAGCATCATAACCATAGGATCAATAAGAGAAAATACGGGTAAGTACTTAAGTATTTTTTAAATTACATTTTAGACAAAGTATTGCTAGAGCTTATGTAACTTAAAGACCCATAAAGAAATAAATAACTAAGATAGTTTACTAGCTAGCAAATTTACGGATTCTTAACTTTACACAACAGACAAAGAATTGGCAAAAATAACTCTCTCAAAATTTAAAGAATTTCAAAAAAAGCAAAGAAAAGCAAATCTTCAAGAAAAAATTTAGTTCAGAGGAGAATGTAGTATCCACACAAATAGCCACGACCAACATAATGAAGGAAAATAATGAAAATAGGCTAAGAAATCCATGAGGATATTCCTAGGCGATCGCACTCACAGGCTTAAGCAGGACAAGTCTTAACCTCTAAACCTAATTAATCAAGCTCATCTAATTAAACTAATAAAAACTTTTTAAGTGACAAACGTACATCATTATCCCAAATTAATTCGCGGCAAACTAATCAAGCGTTATAAAAGATTTCTTGCTGACATCGAACTAGAAACAGGAGAGACAATAACAGCTCACTGTGCTAATACAGGACCAATGAGAGGTGTATCTGAACCGAACAGCTTGGTACAGGTATCCCAAAGTAATAATCCGAAACGAAAGTTAGCTTATACCTGGGAAATGATTCAGGTAAATAATACTTGGGTAGGTATCAATACTAGCCTGCCAAATAAAGTAATCAAAACGGCATTGACACAAAATCTAATCCCAGAATTAGCAACCAGATATAGTTCGATTCGTACCGAAGTACCCTATGGCAAAAATAAAAAAAGTAGAATTGATTTTTTATTAAGCAAAGAAAATCAACCAGATATCTATCTAGAAGTTAAAAATGTAACCCTGACTCAAGGTAGTACAGCTCTATTTCCCGACACAGTTACCACCAGAGGACAAAAACATCTCGAAGAACTAATGACACTCGCCCCCCCAGCCAAAGCGATCATGTTGTATTTCATCAATCGAAACGATTGCGATCGCTTTGCCCCAGCAGACAGCTACGACTCTAAATATGCTCAATTGTATCGCCAGGCGATCGCAGCAGGAGTAGAGATCTTGCCTTTACGTTTTGAAGTTACTCCCGAAAAAATCACCTATCTTGGGTTAGCTGATTTTCTGCTTCAGGAGCCAGGCATTTAGTTACTAGCCAATATTCAGACCAACAAATCACAAAAAGTTCCAATTCAAAGAAAAAGTGACCCCATTTTCTTGTAAAGAATCACCCTGAAATTCAACATCAACGAGAGGAATTCCCCAGTCTAGGCGAGCATTAAATCCTGCTCCAGTACTAAAGTTAAGCCCAATCCCAACAGCCGCCAAAAAATCATTACTAATTTGAGTATCGTCACTATTCCAAATTGCACCTAAATCAACAAATGGAGCTAGTTGCAAAACACCGTTTATCTTGCGAAAACGAAGCACAGGGATACGAGTCTCAGCACCTAGAAATACACCATTGTCCCCCAAAGCAAGATCTTGACGATAACCACGTACTGTTCCTGCACCTCCCAATCTAAATTGTTCGATCGGAACTAGTTCACTAGCGCTAAGTTGCAGATCTCCTCTCAGTAAAACCAGAAAATCTTGATCTAATCTTCGTACCCACTGAGATTGACCTCGCCAAGCGAAAAAAGTACTATCGGGAATTCCCTCAGCATTTTGACTAGAGCCAAAAGCATCTAAACCAAAACTTAGCTGCGATCGCAAAGCAAAAACGTTCAGGTCTCCTCGATTAATATATTCCTGGGAAAACCGCAGCGCGCTAATTCTCGTTTCTCCATCTTCATCAGCACCATCGGCGATCGGAAAAGGAATATCCAATAATCTAGTTTGACTTTCTTGAAAAGAAAAAGCTAAGCCCAAAGCAAATTCTGATTGAGACTTCTTAACCAATGGTTGCCTTAGACCCAATTCAAAATATTGAGACTCCGATTCAATATCTAAAGGAGTGAAAGGATCTTCCACAATCTCATTATCACCAGTTCCATAAGCAAAACGGAGAGTCCCATCATTAGCATTTAAAGGCAGAGTATAGGAAGTATCAAGGCTATCGCCCCCGTCAGTATCAGTATAGTCAAGGGTTATTTTGTCCCCAAACCCCAGTAAATTGGCATGGATTAAACCAAAACTGCGACGGTTGGTACCGATACTGGGAGAGCGATTATTATCAAATTTGGTAGTGAGCTTGAAGGGGTCAGCTTCTTCAACTTCAACCTCTAATAAACTAGTGCCTGGCTCGGTTCCCGCTGATAATTCAGCCGATACATTTTTAATTAAGGGGTCAGAGCGCAACACTTGGAGAGAGTCAAGCAGAGACTCAACATTAAAAGGAGCAGTGGTATTTTTGGCTATTCGCGATCGCACATAATCAGCATCCAGATTTTTATTACCACTAACCTTGATATCTGCTAACTTCCCTTCCAAAACAGAGATTTCTAAGACTGCAACAGTAGGAATTGACCCCTGATTTGGTAATGTATTGCGACGGGTATTGCGATTCCTAACTCTACTACTAACTCTACTTTGACGAGAAACTAGTTTTTGAGGAGGGATATAAGCGCCTGAGTTAACGTAACCAAGATCTGTATAGAGTTTGGTAATTTTTGAGCGGACTTGAAAAAGCTCATCCAAAGAAATAGGGCGATCGCGATAATTAGCTAAAACCTCATTCAATTCTTGATTGCTGAAAATACTACTGCCTTCAACAAGAAAGCTTTTAACGATTAATTTTTTCGGAATACTTCCTTTGGTCAGTTTTACATTGGAACTTAATTCCTGTTGAGATGACAACTTAAGTAAATCAGGTGCAGCGACTAAGCGATTTTGCTGATTTTTTGAGGAAGTCGCCTCAGGAACGATTAGATTATTTTTCTCCTGCCTAGCTTCTTGTGCCGCAGCGGGAAAGATAGCTAGTAAGCAATTGACAATTAGCAAAGGAATTATCAACAAAGAAGAAGAGTTGCTCTTGATATTTCCTTGTCTTCCCAAAGTTGTAAACATCGGTATAAATAACCAGATTTAAGGTCTAATCAGCATGACAGTACTGAGTATTCCCGAAATTTATATCTGAATGACTATATTCAAATAAGATGAGCCAATCCAAGTAAATAAGAATAGAAATCTAACTTTGTCAATCGCAATATAGGGTTCTTCACTATTCAACAAGATTCGAGCTTGATTACACCCCAACTAGATTAGGATCTCCAGTTAAGTAGTCAACTGTTATAATTCTTGAGTTCTTTTAGAGTTAATGCCTTGAGGTTAATCAATGCCAGACTTCCAAGTAGCTAAAAAACAGTGGTGGGTAGAAAGATGGCTAGAACTATTGGATTCCTATCGCTTTAAAAAACGCTTGGAGAGAGGACGAAACTACGCCAGAGAAGGAAATGTTCTCAGCATTGAAATTGACAATACAGAGGTAATCTCATCTGTTCAAGGTAGCGAAGCAGATCCTTATCAGGTAACCCTTTCGCTAGAACCCTTTAAAACCGAAAATCGAGAACGCGCCTTAAAAATGATGTCCCAGCCTCCTTTTACTGAAGAAGATTGGGACTGCGTAATTGCTACGATGTCAGAGAAAGCCCTTTTTTCTGCCCAATTACTAGCTGGAGAAATGCCCAGTGAAATCGAACAGGTTTTTACTCAGAATGGCTTGAGCCTATTTCCTTATAGTTTGACAGATGTGCGATCGCGCTGTAGTTGTCCTGATAAAGCTAATCCTTGTAAACATATCGCTGCTGTTTATTATCAACTCGGCGATCGCTTTAGCGAAGACCCCTTTTTAATTTTTCAACTAAGAGGGCGCAGCAAAAAACAGATTTTGACCAGCCTAAGATCTCAACGAAGCTCAGCAGCACCGACCCAAACGAAAAATAAGCAAACCAAAGATTCTGCTCAGCAAAAGACAGAGAGCAAATCTAAATCGAAAAAAGAAACCCAACAAGAACTGCAAAATTTTTGGCAAAGTTTTTGGCAATATGACGAACCACTCGACCCAACCCTCGTGGCGATCGCTCCACCAATTGAGAATAAAAGCGTTCTCGATATTTTAGGAAAAATGCCTTTAACTGCCGCTGATGCTGAAGCAGTTAATCAATATCTAACTCAGGTTTATCAGAGTACCAGCCAAAAAGCTTTAATTGCGGCACTCAA
>CALKUU010000059.1 GCA_937996665.1 uncultured Xenococcaceae cyanobacterium
TAGGTAGACATTTGGGCATTTCTCTAAACTTCGATTTTGGGCGTTGCTAATTTGAGGACTCAAGCACCCAAGATTATTGTTAGTTGCTAATGGTTGATTGTAAATTGTTGATTGACAAGAACTTTTTGAGAAACTAAAAAAAATAAAGTAGGGCAAGTAATAAAACTACCCTACTTCAAAGAACGGTCAGTATCAACAGCAAAACTGTTAAAGGCTGAATGGAGGAATGAACTACATCATGCCCATGCCGCCCATACCGCCCATGCCGCCCATGCCGCCCATGCCACCCATGGGATCCATGCCGCCGCCACCAGCAGGCATTGCTTCTTCGGGTTCAGGTTTTTCGACAACTAGAGCTTCGGTAGTTAGAACCATTGCCGAGATCGAAGCCGCATTTTGTACCGCAGAGCGAACTACTTTTGCAGGATCAACGATGCCGTTAGCAATCATGTCTTGATACTCATTGGTTAGAGCATTGTAGCCAAAGTTAAATTCAGACTCTTTAACTTTTTCAACAACTACAGATCCTTCTACTCCAGCATTATCAGCGATTTGACGTAGAGGCAGTTCTAAAGCTTTAGCAAAAATGTCAGCAGCAACTTTTTCTTCGCTGTCTTCTAAATTCGCTTTGAATTCTAAAACTTTTCCGGCTAGATGAATAAGAGTTGTTCCGCCACCTGGGACGATTCCTTCTTCTACCGCTGCTTTGGTTGCGTTAAGAGCATCTTCGATGCGTAGCTTGCGGTCTTTGAGTTCGGTCTCAGTAGCTGCACCAACCTTGATGACAGCAACGCCACCGGCAAGCTTAGCAATCCGCTCTTGTAATTTTTCTGTGTCGTAGTCAGAGTCGGTTTCTGCTAATTGCTTACGCAATTGCTCTACTCTTTTGCTAATTTCCTCGCTTTTGCCTGCACCAGAAACGATGGTGGTATTTTCTTTATTGATGGTGACTTTTCCAGCAGTTCCTAACATTTCAGGCTCAACTGCATCTAGACTTAGACCAATTTCTTCAGAAATTAGTTGTCCACCAGTAAGGATGGCAATGTCTTCGAGCATTTGTTTGCGGCGATCGCCAAAACTAGGCGCTTTAATTGCAGCTACATTCAACACACCTCTAGCTTTATTGACTACCAAAGTAGCTAGAGCTTCACCATCAATGTCTTCCGCGACAATTAGTAATGGTTGGCTACCACGAGCAACCTTTTCAAGTACAGGTACTAAATCTGCGACTGCACTAATCTTTTTGTCAGTAATCAAAATTGCTGGATTTTCAAACTCAACAATCTGTCTTTCTTGATTAGTCACAAAGTAAGGAGAAATGTAACCGCGATCGATTTGCATCCCTTCAACTACCTCAAGCTCGGTAGCTAAAGATTTGGACTCTTCTACTGTGATAACGCCATCTTTGGTAGCTTTTTCCATTGCTTCAGCAATGAAGTTACCTACTTCTTCGTCATTTCCTGCCGAAACTGTTGCTACTTGAGCGATCGTGCGACCTTCTACTGGAGTAGCAAGTGAAATGATCTCTTGTACTAGGTAACTAGTGATTTTTTCTAAGCCTCTTTTTAAGGCAACTGGGTTTGCCCCTGCGGCAACGTTTTTTAACCCTTCTTGAATAAGTGCTTGAGCAATAACGGTAGCCGTGGTAGTACCATCTCCAGCATTGTCATTAGTTTTGGCTGCCACTTCTTGAATTAATCTGGCGCCAGTATTTTCTAAGGGATCTTCTAATTCAATCTCTTTGGCAACTGTAATCCCATCGTTAACGATTTGGGGTGTGCCAAATTGCTTTTCTAATAAAACATTACGACCTTTGGGCCCAAGAGTAATTTTTACCGCATCAGCTAGAGCATTTACTCCTTTTTCCAATGCGCGTCGAGAATTCTCATTGAACGAAACAATTTTCGCCATGGTAATTTACTTTCTATTTAGTTCCGCTGTAGGTTTGTCTGCAAGTTTGGCACTCTCCTGTTAAGAGTGCCAAAACTTAATTCTATAGTTTCGTGCTTAAAAAAGCTGGTACGGATATCCAGAAAATTGAGTTAGAAGATTAACTTAAAAAATCAGCATGGTGATTTTTTCAGCAAGAAATGCAATGGCGAGAAAAATCAGGCAATTGCGAAAAAACTCGACCTTTTTTTCGAGATTGCTAATCGATCTTTGGGTTCCTGAAAAAAGTTGATTTATTTGTTTATGTTGTTCTTGCTCTCGAAATTTCAACTGTCTTTCCCATTTTTGAAAATCGATTCCGGGCACCTGGTTGTTATGGTTGTTTAAGGAACTAAATCCTTGGCTCATTCTCTCTTTTACTTGTTGCTGAAATAGATGAAGACCCTGTCCAAAATCTTGTTTAAGTGAACCAATTTGAATTTCTAGCTCTTGGAATAGTTCTTGTCTTATTAGATTGTTTTTTCTATTGAGTTGTTCTTCTATCTGTTTGAATGATTCTGTCGACTGGGCTTGTAAACGAGAAATATCTTCATCTTTATCTTTGGCGCTATTAGGATCTGTAGCGGTCGAGAGCATTTTCTCAAGTAAACCAGGTCCTAATTGAAAATAGCCTCTCTGTACATAGCGAATTGTATCGCCGATTTCTTGTCCTGAGGTATTTTTGAGCAAAAATCCCTTTGCTCCTGACTGAACGGCCATGTCGATACTCTCTCTGTCTTCGCAAGAACTGAGGATTACTACTTTAGTCTTGCTATGTTTTTGGGCAATCTGGTAGGTAAGACTAAACCCGTTCATCTCTGGCATTTCTAAATCAACTAAAGCAACGTCAGGACTTAGTTGATCAATTATCTCCAGAGCTTCACTTCCATTTGATGCCTGTCCGATTACCTCTAAATCAGTTTCTTTTTCTAAAAGTGCTTGGACAGCTCTTCTTGTAAAGCTTTGGTCATCAACTATTAAAATACGAATCATTATAAAAATCCTGATATATAAATATATAAATTAAATTTAGCTAGTCGAAAGAAAATATAAAAGAATTATAAAAAAGTAAAAGTATGAGTATTTATGTGAGTTAAATACGAATAATATTACCCTATTAAACTAAGATAGGATATTATTGTCAGCATTTTGATTTTGTAAGCTCTTGTCTTACAAAATCTTGATAAATAAACTTCGATAAATTTACTAGGGAAATACTTAAGCTTGTTTTTCTGGCTAAATAATTGAATTAATTGATGAAGTTAATGTTTCTGTGCAGGTAAATAAGCAAAAAACTTGGATAGCCACTGAGTCTGTTTCCAATTTGCTGCTATCTCTTTTCTTCCTCCGAAGAAAAGCCTTACTGTCTGACCTACTCCACAAGATTTTTGATCGCTTAATCCTTCAACAGAATCAGGAACATCGACTATTATTCGGTAATAATCTTTTTGTGTTGTGTTTAAGGGAAGTTGAGAGTTAATAGCTGATAATTCAGCAATATTCTGGCTTTTCTTTTTGCTAAATGATTCGATTAAGCTAATTTTTCCCTGAAGAGATACTTTGCTATCAATTAAGGTGACAAATACCGGTTCTTGGGTATTTAGTTTATTGGTAATATTTCCGTCGACTGCTGCTTCGATCCACAAATTACTACAGTCAACAATATTTACAATTGGCTTTTGGACTTCAACCACGTCCCCTTCTGTATATTTATGGTTATGTATGGAACCATTAACCGAGGATTTAATTTCAATAGGTTGGCTATTATTTGCTAAAGAAATTGTTGATTTAAGTTTGCTTTCTAAGTCAAGTAATTCAGAGTCTAGAAGACCAATTGTAACTTTTTGGCTATCACTCTGTTGTTGTAGACGAAGAGTTTCTTGAGAAGTCTGGTTCCTTTTCTCGACTGAAGATCCAACCAATTGTTTTTGGAATAGCTTGTACTCTTGGTTAGTATTTTCTAGGTTAGTTTTTATTTCTGAAATAGCTAAGTCTGCTAAATCTTGGGAATTTTTGGCAAGATTGAGTTGAGCTTCTGGAATTCGGTTACCTTGACGTAAAATTTGCAACTCTGCAAAGTTTTGTTGTGCCGCCTCTTGTCTGATTTTGGCTGTTTTAAGCGCTATTTCTTGATATCTGATCTGATTTAGATAGAGATTTTCAAGAATTTTGTTTAACTGAGGTTTAGTTATGTCTAAATCTTTTTCTGTAGAATTCCGCAGGCTAGCTTGTAAAAAGTTATATGATTGCTCGGCGACTACTTTCTGTTGCTGTTTGAGCTTAATTTGTTCTTTTAGTCGGCTAGTTTCTTGCGTGTATTGATCTTTTTGCAATGGCTCAACTAGGGCGACAACATTATCGGTTGCGATCGCCTCTCCTACTGCATATTTGACCTCTGTCAGTTTGCCCCGAATCGGACTTGCTAATGGTACTAGCCTGCCATTAACAAAGGCATTTTCAACTACTAGCTGGGGCGAGCGACGAGAAATAACGGAAATAACTCCTATTGAAACAGCGAGGAGACCTAAGCTAAGCAAGCTAATTAGTGAAAAGTAGCGATTTAACCCATTTTTCTTGGTTTGTTGCGTTGGCGGTAAAGGAACTCTGTTAAATTCTTCGTTGTCAATTTGCTTGGTTTCGAGGAGTAAGGACGAGGTCGATTTTGCTTGAGAATTTGAGTATGTTTTCCCAATTTCATAGCTAGAACCTTGGTACTTAGCTACTTGTTTGTACTGCTCTACTTCATTCTGATTAGCGGCTTGTTCTTGCTCAAGCTCTTGAGTCGCTCTTGGAGAAACCTCTCCGTAGTTATCGGCACGATAGCTATTTGAATCTGACAAAGTGAGGGACTCTCTGACTTTTCCTTGAGCTAGATTGTTAGCGATTTTAGGAACTACAACATCAAAGGTGCTATGGGAAATATGAGTGTTTCCCCGATGAACATCATTAATTGCTTCAACAATTTCGGTGATGGGACTGTCTTTGAGAAGATAACCTTTAATCCCCATTTCTAGAGATTGCAAGAGGTGTTGCTCTTGAACTATGTCGGTAAAGACTATTACATTTAAATCTGGGTACTTATTTCTGATAATTGGTAAGACATCAAGCTCATCTGTGTCAGATAGTTTGATACTAATAAAAAGAAGGTCAGGATTGGTTTCGCTAATCTTGGAAATAGCTGCGTAGCCATTGCTTACTGCGGCAACTACTTCAATATTAGATTCAGACTCAAGAAGAACTTTTAAACCCTCTCTTATTACTTTCTGCTCATCTACCAGAAGAGTACGAATCATAATTTAATGTTTTTACTAAAAAAATTTAACTAAAAAAATCGACAAAGATTAATTTTTCTCGACACTAGTATTAAGGCCTATATTTAAAATAGTTGCGAGAATCTACATAACAACTAAAAAATAACAGTTAAAAAGAAATAATTCTTTCTCTTATAATAATAAATTGTTGTCGTCTAAAGTAAATTTAACCATTTACCAGGTGTTAAGCTAGGCACTTTTAATTAAATTTACTGAATCTTTATCTGATTTGCGGCCACTATTAATACTACATAAATGTTCTTGGATACTGATCTTTAGCCGTGTTGACCGCTAGTAAAAATTAAGGCAAGGATTAGCAAATAATTATAATTTTGCTGTTTTGTTCTGATTTTGTGAGCTTTGCAGATAACTTTTTTGGGCATTGCTGATAGATGATTGATAATTGTTTTTGCTGAATTTATTTCAAGGGCGATACTTAAAAATCCTACTTTGATTCAGTAATGTCCTTTTTTGATGTGAATTGTTGAGGGAAAGTTCTTTTTATTGGGGTGAGTGATTTTTAAAGATGTTTGTATTCCCCAAGGAACTCTGTAAACTGATGAGAAGATTTTAAAATAATTTGTAGTGCGATCGCTCTTTAGGCAGTAATGAAAAATAGCAGTATTTGGGAATTAGATTTTTACTCTCGACCAATTTTTGATGAAAATCAGAAAAAAATATGGGAAGTCATCATTTGTGAAAGCCCTACAAAATCAGATTGTTCTCCAGATTCTCTATTCAAGTACACCGAGTTTTGCTCTAGTAAGACGGTGAATTCGATTTGGCTGAAAGAAGCTATTGAAAAAGCGATCGCCGAGGCGGGAACTTCACCCAAAAAGATTCGTTTTTTTCGTCGTCAGATGAATAATATGATTACCAAAGCTTGTGATGATGCTGGGATTGTCGCTGCACCGAGCCGTCGGACATATGTTCTGGAGCAGTGGTTGCAAGCTAGATATGATGATGTCTATCCCCAAGAGCCTGGTTATGATCCGAAAGCTGCGAATTCAGCTTCGGTAAAGTATCCTCCACTCAATGCTATTTCACTTCCTGATGCGGTACGAGGAGATAAAAAAGATCGTTGGGCATTTGTGAGTTTGGAAGCTTCTGCCTTTGCTGAGATGGCAGAGTGGGAAATTGGTTTTGGTGAATCTTTTCCTTTGTCCCTAATGGATATTTCGCCTGAGACGAAGATTCCTGGCTTTATTGTTTTTTCCCCTAGGTCTGTGCCTCTTGCTGCTTGGATGTCTGGTTTGGAAATGGGTTATTTGAAGTTGGAATCAGGTGATCGCTCTAAATTGCGTTTAGAGACAGGAGCTAGCGATAGTTGGATTTTGGCTAATCTAACCAATGAGAAAACTCTGGCTGAAGCGAAGGGATTTGCGGAAGCTAAACAGCAAGCAAATAATGTTCATTTCTTAGCGATTCAAGCTAGTCCAGAATCAGAATCTTTTGCTGGATTTTGGTTACTTAAAGAATAAATCCTCAAAAAATAAATCAAGACTATTGCTATGAGCCTCGAACCAGAGAAATTGGGAGCAGAAGCGATTATTATTGCCCAAGGAGTTGAGAAATGGTACGACAATAATTTTCATGTTTTGCGTGGTGTGAATCTGCAAGTCCACAAGCAAGAAGTTGTTGTCATTATGGGGCCTTCTGGCTCGGGGAAATCAACTTTTATTCGCACCTTTAATGCTCTTGAGCCTTATCAAAAAGGTCAAATAATTATTGATGGGATTGAGCTATCCGATGATCTCAAAAATATTGAATCGATTCGTCGGGAAGTGGGCATGGTATTTCAGCAATTTAATTTGTTTCCTCATTTGAGCGTGCTCAAAAACGTTACCCTGGCACCGATGTGGGTCAGAAAATGGTCGTCTGCTAAAGCGGAGGAGGTGGCACTACAACTCTTGGAAAAGGTGGGAATTTTAGAGCAGGCTGCTAAATTTCCTGGTCAGCTTTCAGGTGGTCAACAACAACGAGTAGCGATCGCTCGGGCCTTGGCAATGCAACCGAAAATTATGCTTTTTGATGAACCCACCTCGGCTCTTGATCCAGAAATGGTGAGGGAGGTTTTGGATACGATGCGAACTCTAGCGGATTCGGGAATGACTATGGTTTGTGTGACCCATGAGGTTGGCTTTGCTAGGGAAGTTGCTGATCGCGTGGTTTTGATGGATGAGGGGCTAATTGTGGAGGTCGCTTCACCCGAAGAATTTTTTAGCAATCCCCAAGAAGAAAGAACGCAACAGTTTTTAGCTCAAATACTGTAGAGGTTGTTGATTGGCTAATTTGTACTCTCTTAGATGTCTGAGCCTGTTATCAAGATCTAAATTTTTTAGTGGGAATTGGTGTTGAAAATTTTTTGTTTGAGATAGCTGCGAATAATTGGTTGTTGGACAAAATGATGTTGGTAAACTTTGATCATTGCCCTTCCTTGTAGAGATTCTAGGGTCGTGACTATTTCGGTAAAAGTTACTTGGGACTTGAGTCCATTAACCAATTGTTGAAGATTAACCTGTTCTTTTTTGAGGGTTAGGTAACTCATGACCTGTTTTTCGGTTGACGATAAACGTTGCCATTGTTGGTCGATTAGCTGCCAAACGTCTCCATATAAAACCAGATCATAATCGAGGAAACTCTGGACGTTATTCTGGAATAAGTTTTCAATTGTTCCCATAATCATCTGGAGAATTAGAGGATTTCCCCCACCGTTTTTGACCAGTTGCTTGCTATTAAAGTTTGAGTTGAGCAAGTTTTTGCTAGTGAGAATATCTTGAATTTCTTGATCCTTAAGACCTTGGAGTTGATGCGATCGCACTAGATAGTTGGCTTTGGCGTTGTTTTTTTCTCTGAGGTCGATACCTGTTGGTTTTTCGCGACTGGTTATTAAGGCACAGCTTTGATGTTTCTCGTCTTGAATTCGTCTCAGTAACTGCCCGTAAGCCGAAAATTTTGTTGAATATTTTCCCCTCTGTTCCCCTGCTGCTAGGATATTGTCAACCCCATCAAATATTAATAAGCATCGTTTTTGACGTAGACAAGTAATTAAATTATTGATTTGACCATCGATATTATCTGAGAAGTAATAGTCTTGGCGATCGCATATCAGGTTATTTATTTCTTCAATCAGGGGTTTGAATTCTGGTTGGTTGCGCAAAGACTTCCAGATTACAAGTTCAAACTGCGATTCAACTTGTTGAGCGAGTTTAGTTGCTAAAGCAGTTTTTCCCATACCTCCCATCCCAATCAGGGCAACAAGACGACATTTATCTTGTGTAATCCATTTTTCTAGTGTCGCTAATTCTTTGGCTCGACCTCTAAAAAAGGAGACATCTAAGACTTCATCCCAATAGTGATACTTGCTTGTTACAGTTTTGTTACAAAAAGCCGTAGCGTTGATGGCTACATTAGTAACTTTTGGTGTGTTTATTTCTGCTTCTTGAAAGTCTCGATTGAATTTTTGGAACTTTTGGTAGTTGCGTTTGCCGACTAATCTTAGGTTTCTTTTGGTTACTTCTTCTGACAATATTTCTGAGAGCATTTGCCAAAGATTTGAGCCTATTCCTTTGAGATAAGCAGGATCGTTGTGGGTGATGTCTGCGATCTGGCTATAGGTTTTTTGTTGCCAAGAACCTCGAATGATTTTTTCTTGTAATTCGCTTAAGACAGTGGGTTTGAGGTTGTTGATCAAGAAGGTGATTAGTTCTTCTAATTTAATGGATGATTGTGAATTTAACTTTGATAAATGAATTGGGTTAGGCTGATTAGCTGCTTGATTTTTATCTAGATAGGTCATAAGAGATTTATTACTAAGTGTTAAATTGTCACTTCTTAGTAGTTACTCTGTTAATTTATGAGTTTTTTATATTAATTGAAAAATTTCTTAATATGAATCCAATTCGAAACTATTACTACGAAGCCACTCTAAATCATGTCTTTGTTGAGAAAATTGAGGATGTTAATTATTTGAATATTGCTAATTATTATTACTTTCTTTCTTCCTTTAATGATACTTTTCCCTACTTTAAATTTGCGCGAAATCATCTATAAATAAACTGAATCTATTCCTTCATTGAAGAGTAATAATAAAAGTGAGTAAAAAGTCCAAAATTTACAGTTGGCTAATAATTTCTTCTTTTCTGATTAGCAGTTGTGGTTCAAACTCTGCAATTAAATCTGCACAGAGATTTGGATCTCTAGCTGCTCAGTTTCAAGATAATACAAACAAATTGGCAAATGATATCTACGATTCTTGTGTTCGTAGAGTTCGTTATATTCAAGTTGATGTCAATAATCAAGAAAGAAATGATGCACTCAAAAATTGTGAAGATCTCAATAAACCTGCTGCGGCCCGAGCTAGAGATGCAAATAAGCTTGTCACCTATTATATGGAGGCTATTGGCAAGCTAGCTTCTGATGATATTGTCTCCTTTGATGATGAACTCGATAGAATCCAGGATTCATTAAACGGTTTATCAATACCTACAAAAAATGGGAATAGCATAACGCTCCCCAACAATGCAGTCAACACAGGTACCTCAATCGCCAAGTTCATTTTCGGTTGGGCGGTAAACAAGTCCAGAGAAGGAACACTTAGAGAAGCTATTACGTGCACTAATATGCCTCTACAAACCTATACAGATGGTTTAGAGCTTACTTTCCAAGGAGGTTATACCAATGGTGTTCTTGAACAAGAACTATCTAGAATTAATTCTTATTATGATTACTATGCAACCATACTAAGAGCTGAAGAAGGATCTGATAAAGATTTCAGAGCGATACAAAGTGAATCATTTAATGCAATTGAACCTGTTTTACAAAGACGCAATGCTGCTCTTACATATATAGCAATCATTGATAGGACTTCTAATGCTCATGCCGAGCTAGCAAAATTATTTTTAGGAGATGAAGACCCTCCTTCAGAATCATCCTGTACTAAATATCTTAGTGATAATTTGTCAGATTCAGATCTGGAGAGTTTAGAAAATCAGCAGAAATTAAATTTTGACTTCACACTTCGAGAACTTTCTCAGATGAAGCAAATCGCTATTAATTACCAAAGAGAAGTAGAACCCTTGTTAATAAAAATGGAGGAAGAATTAAAAAATTAATAATATTTGTACACATTAAATCATTACAAGCTAAATGAGTACAAAAATTTCTAATATTTTTATTTCAGAGGATAATATGCCTACTAACATTACAAGAGAAGAACTTAAAACTGAAAGAGATAGACTTCAGGTGTCGATTGCAAAATTAGAGATCGCAAAGACTAAAGCTCTTGATGAACGTCTTATTTCAGTTTCACAATTCAGGGAAATTAATGCTGACCAATTGGCAATGGAAAATCAACTTAATATATTAAATGTTCAATTAATTATCAAAACCATTGAATCAATTTCTGTAGGAGATGATAGTCCTGCTGCTAAACTTAGCACTTCAGTTGATAAGTTGAACGAAGCAATTGATAGACTTGAAAATTTAAGTGGTTTTTTTAATGCAGTAGCAAATGTAGTTGGCTCAATTTCGGCGATTGCATCTATTCTAATAGATCTGGCTATCTGAATTGTAATAGAATTGCCAGAAAATGGGTTTTAATCAGTAAAGTAGTTCAATTTGGATAATCTCTTGAGCTACTTTATTTGTCAGTTATTTAATCAATAATTAATAATGCACAAATCTTATGAATATAAGTCTTCCTGCCTTTTTTGATATATTAATCGGCTTGGTTTTCATATATTTAATTATTAGTCTACTAGCATCAGAAATCCAAGAACTAATTGCAGGTTTTCGGAAATGGAGAGCTAAACATCTTAAAAAATCTATTTATTTGATGCTTTCTGGAAATAAAATAAAGAGAATTATTGATAATTCCCTTGGAGGGTTAGAAAAAAAGCTCAATAAAGCATACAATAAGCCGAAAGAAAACCCAGAAGATATTACTTCGATTAAGTTAGTAAAAGATATTTACAACCACTTTGAGATCGCTACGCTCGAACAATCTTCATTGGGATTTTTTAGTAATTCTGAAAATCAATATGGGGCGTCATATATACCTCCAGAATCTTTTGCTGAGGCCTTCACAGATGTAATTTTGGAGAAAATCCAAGAAAATCCTAATGAAGTCGGTGAAACTTCTACTTCCGATGAAACCGATAAAACTCTTACTCTTGATAAATTAAAAAAATTAGAAAAGCTTCCTGATATTCCTAAACATACAGGAAATAACTTATCTCGCATAATTAAAAAAATAAGGCTTAAACTTGACTCAAATCCGACTGAGCAGCAGATAAGATCCGAATTTATCAAGGAAATTGCTATTTGGTTTCAGCGCGCCCAAGATCGCACAACAGGTACTTACAAACGCAATAGCAAAATAGTCATGTTCTGTATTGGTTTAGCTGCTGCAATTATCGCTAACGCTAATACTTTTACGATTGTTGAAAATCTCTACGATGAAGATGTCCGCGAAGCAGTTGTAACTCAAGCTTTAAGCTCAGTTGATGTCTGTAAAGATAAAACAGAAAAGGAACTACAATCTTGTCTGGATACACATGTTGATAAAGCTTTAGATATCAATAAGTTGCCTATCGGCTGGTCAAACATAAATATTAAAGATAATTCTATCGAAGAGCTTGGAGAAGATGCACTAAAAAATCTTGTCTTTGTTATTCAAAACATTGTTGGTTATCTAGTTACCGCATTAGCTGTGATGATGGGTGCGCCTTTCTGGTTCGATCTACTCAAAAAATTTATCAATGTTCGCAATGCTGGAGTTAAACCGAAGTCGGTTGAAGCTGATTCCACCAAAGAATAAACTCCAACTTAAACCAATTGATAGTAAGTTGGGAGTTTTCTTCTGATTTGCCATGTTTGTCCGACAAGAAAAAGGTTAAACCGTGAAATGTGCCTCTTACCCGATCGCTTCCCCTTTCAAGATCTAAACTAGGATAAGTCGATCGCAGAAGAATCCTATCTTGAGTCAGCTCATTCGCAAACTAGTATTATTCACCCTCTCTTTTTGTCTTGTCTGGGCGACACCTGCCCTGGGACAACAAGGAATTTTTCCAAATTTCTCAGTTAATTTCCCCGATTTTTCGATTCACGATTCTCCTATTTTATCCCCTTTCCATAGTGAAAAAAGCACAGCCCCTGTAACTCTCGATGGCAGAGAATTGTTTCAAGTAGGTGAGTTTAACAACACCGAAAACCCGATCGCTGCGACTAAGAGAGCAGAAGAAATTAACAAAAGAATAGAGCAAGCAGTTGAATCTCAGCAGTCTCCCCAATTGGAAGTTAAAAAGGTTAATGGGCTGCCGACGATTATCCTTAATGATTCCCATTTATTTACTGTAACCTCCGCCGAAATTGCCAATGGAGAAACGGCAGATCAAAAGGCCGATTCCTTACAGAAAATAATTAAAAGTTCTATTACTCAGGCACAAAGAGAGAGAAGTACTGGAAGCCAACATCGGTATTACCTGTTAGCTGGTCTACTAGTGGGTTTAGCGATTATTTTGCATCGAGTTTTAACCCTACTTAAGGATTATCATTTTTGGCAAACTTGGAAATATATTGTTCCTTGGTTTGGCTTAGCTTATCCCGAAAAGCTCAGTGAAAGAAGCTTATTTTCAAAACTAAAATTAGACCTACTCAAGTTAGTAGTTTGGTTGGGTACTCTCTACTGGTTAAGCGAATTGTTTCCGATGGCGCGATCGCTACGTTACGAGACCCTCAGCAGTTTTTGGAGGGCGCTTAATTCTCCCTTATTCTCCTTGAGTGGTCGCGATTACTCGATTATAAGTATTCTGTTTTTACTGGGGTTGTTTTGGGCTTTAATTTATCTCACCAAAACTTTTACGAGACTGCTGCGAAATAGCTTTCCTACCCACATTCGGATGAATCGGGCATCCCAAGAAGTATTTTTCATCATTACTCAATATGGTTTGCTGGCGATCGGCACAATTATTCTGCTGCAAGTATGGGGTGTGAATTTAAGCTCACTAACAATTTTAGGTAGTGCTTTTGGTGTTGGTATTGGTTTTGGATTCCAAGATATTGCCAAAAACTTTGCTAGTGGTATAGTCCTGCTATTCGAGCGTTCAGTTCAAATTGGCGATTTTATTGAAATCAATGGTCATAAAGGAACAGTTGAAAAAGTAGGAGCGAGAAGCATTGTTTTGCGCACTCTTGATCGTATTTCGATTATTGTTCCGAATTCTAGTTTGCTAGCCGATGAGGTGGTTAATTGGACTCATGAAGGATCAATCTCTCGTCTCCATTTGCCTGTTGGGGTCGCTTATGGCTCGGATACAGAGATAGTTAAAACGGTTTTGTTTGAAGTAGCGACTAATCATCCCGAAATACTTAGAAGTCCCCCTCCTCAAGTATTCTTTGTCGGGTTAGGAGAAAGCTCTCTCGATTTTGAGTTGCTAGTTTGGATTTCTGAGCCGAGGCACCAGTTAAGAGTTAAAAGTGATCTTTATTTTGAAGTTGAAAAGCTGTTGAGCGATCGCGAGATTTCAATTCCTTTTCCGCAACGAGATATTCAGCTACGTGGTTCTAATCTGGCTTTTAATTTATCTCCTACTATTGAAACTGCCCTTCTCAGTTGGTTGGAAAAAGATAACCCCTCCCAATCAACAAAATCATCAAGAAATGGCAAGAATGGCAATTGATACTGATAATAGCTGAGGTGTTTTGACTAATGGTGTATTGTTTGTGGGGTAACAAATAAACCGCTGCTGGATTTCAAACTAACTATATTTTAAGCTAACTATGCAAGCTCAGAACTTCAGAGTTTTAGAACTGAAAAGGCTTCAATGAGTAAAATTATTATTATTGGTTGCGGAATTGTCGGGGCAACTATCGCTTATGAATTAAGCTTAATTCCTCAACTAAAAATTACTGTCATCGAAAAAGATAGCCTAGCTTGTGGTTCTACTGGTGCAGCATTAGGGGTGATGATGGCGGTAATTAGTGGAAAAACCAAGGGACGAACTTGGCGCTTAAGAGAAGCAAGCCTCAAGCGTTATCAGAGTTTAATTCCTGAGTTGGAAGCAAAAACAGGGATTACTATTCCCGTCAACGATGATGGCATTATTAAATTGTTATTTGCCGAAGATAAGTTAGACAAGTGGCAAAAGTTAGCTCAAACTCGAAGTCAGCAAGGTTGGAACCTGGAAATTTTGACTCTAGGGCAATTGCAACAGCGTTGTCCTGGCGTGGCTATGGAAAATTTGATTGGAGCTGTCTACTCCCCAGAAGATCGGCAGGTTAATCCGCAGATTTTAACCAAGGCTTTAGTTGCCGCAGCCCAAGAGAATGGGGTTGAGTTTCAGTTTCAAACTGATTGTCAAATTCCTGCTGTTGCCGTTGATTCTGCGCTTGATTCTAGTTCTGGGTCTCAGACTTGTCGTCAAATTGAGACGAACGGGGCTAAGTTAGATTGTGATCAAGTAATTATTGCTGCTGGGCTTGGTTCTGCTCCCCTGACTGAGTCTTTGGCTGCTGCTGTTGATATCAGACCTGTTTTGGGTCAAGCCCTAAGATTGCAACTTGAGCAAGATCTGGGCTTAGATTCTTTTCAGCCAGTTATCACAGGCAATGATATTCTTTTTGTCCCTCTGGGCGATCGCCAATATTGGTTAGGGGCGACCGTTGAGTTTCCTGATGAGGATGGCAAGGTAGTGGCTCAGCCAGATCTGTTAACCAAGTTTAAGCAAGAAGCCGAGACCTTTTATCCCGCGATCGCCAATGCCAAAATCTTAGCAAGTTGGCAAGGAAAGCGACCTCGACCCTTTGGGCAAGCTGCCCCTGTCATTGGCAAGCTAGATGGGTTTGAAAATGTTTGGCTGGCAACTGCTCACTACCGAAATGGTGTTTTGCTTGCCCCTGGCACTGCCGAAGAAATTAAAAAATTAATGGGGTTTGCTTAGTTACCTAGCCAAATTTTAGAGATTATTAACTGCTAATTCGCCAGCAACCAATTGGAAGACAGACATAATCATCCTGAGAAACTTCAGTATTTTCGTTAATTGAATTATTAATATCTAAACTAGTAAAGCAATAACCAAGATTAGTAGATATTTTCACTAAATAATCAACTAAAAGATCGCGATTACCAATAGTATCGATTTCTGATTGTAGGCTTTGATCTTGGGCAAGTAGCTCATAAAACTCCTCTAACCTATTCCCATCTTTGGTAATTTCTCTAACCGCTTCAACCTCTATGTTTGGAGTTTGGGGAAAGAAAAATATGATGTAAATAAATAAAGCTAAGAGGAAGAGAGGAAAAATAAAATCGTTGCTTAAAATATTAAAGGAAGTCATAATCCACTTAAATAATTATGTTTGTTCGGTAGTTAATCAATAAACTTTGATAAAAGTTAGCTGAGTTGCGCGAGTTTTAAATTAAATTTATTTAATTCTGGGCGAAGAGAGAATACTTATGAAGAGTTTTCCTGCTTACATATCTCTATGCTAGTAAGAAAGAGGTGTTTTGCCCTCTGAATTTTCCTCATTGGATCAACCAAAGTCTTCTTTAATTTTAACGAGAAGCTTGAGCTGAAAATTTAAGTTTTAAGAAGTTATGGAATCGCAGAATTCTAAGCTGTTGCCGCTGAAAAATATGATGGCTAGAAGATTAATAGATAAAAAACCTGGGACAGAATTGAGAGCTGTTTGGTGCTTAGTCTTGTGGGCAGAATCAACTAACTTTTGATATTTCCCCACTTATCTCGCTCTGGTTGTGATGGATCGATTTTCTGCGCAAAGCGTAGTTTTGCAGAGCGCGATCGCGGATTAACTCTAATTTCTTCTCTTTGGGGAATGATTGGTTTTTTGGTTAGGACTTTTAATAATTCACTGTTACGAAATCCGTGTTTAACGATCCGATCTTCGAGACTGTGAAAACTGATAATGCCGATGATTCCCCCAGGCTTGAGCCAGAGAGGGGCTTTAGCAATTAAGGTCTCTAAGGACTCTAATTCACGATTGACCGCAATCCGCAGGGCTTGAAAGGTTCTAGTGGCAGGATGAATTTTGCCATGTCGGTATTTCCCAGGGACAGAAGAAGCGATCGCCGATGCCAACTCTGTGGTACTCGAAAAGGGTCTTTTCTGCACGATATTCCGCGCTATGCGCCGAGAGAAACGTTCCTCTCCATATTCAAAAATCAGATCGGCTAAATTTTTTTCCTTGGTACGATTAACGATCTCAGCTGCGGTTCGGCGTTGATCCTGATTCATCCGCATATCTAAAGGGGCGGAGTGACGGAAACTAAAACCTCTCTCTGGGGTATCAAACTGAGGAGAGCTAACCCCTAAATCGGCAATAATCCCCTCAAAAGAATTTTCTTCAGGCTCATATTCGGCAAAGTTGCCCTGCCACAGTTGCAATCGTTCAGGGTAATAAGCTGCCAATCTTTTTTTGACTGCGGCGATCGCATTTAGATCTTGATCTATAGCTGTTACTTTTATATTTGGGGCTGAGCGCAACATCTTTTCACTGTGACCGCCGCCTCCAGCGGTTACATCGAGATAATGACCTTGATCTTTTAGTTCTAATCCGAGAATTAATTCTTCACAAAGTACCGAATAATGTTCAAAAGTTTCTTGGTTTGGTTGTTGCACTTGGTATTAACCTCAATAACTTTAAACAAAAATTTGTAATCTTGTTGCTAAGAATACCAACTTTGGGGATAAATACAGTTATGATTAAGATCAAATAAGTAGTTAGAATACTGACAGATTCATATCTACCTTTTTGGTTATCGCACTCAATTTTAAACAACGTATGGACGGAAGTCAGATTGCTGGTCAAGATTCAGAACCTCATCCTCATAGGTGGGCTGGAATCGTAGGAACCACTATCGCTCTTATAACCATGACTCTTCCTTTAATCATGATTGCTCACTATTCCCCTTCCAGGATTAACGCAGAGCCTCTTAATAGTGAAAATATTTTGCTTCCGCAATACGTAAACTAAACTTTCATCAGTTTTTTTGTGAAGAGTTTATCTCTTAACTGCTTGTTTTGGGCAGTTCATTTTGTGCTGAGCTTAGTTTGGCTCAGCTCCGTTTTCATCTTGAGAACTATCGTTAACTGACTTCAATTGTTGTCTAGCTTCGTCGATAGCTGTATTAAGTTGCAATATTTTATCCTCAAGACTATGTCTAGCCTCTTCAATACTTTCTGCCGATGAAATATCTAGAGGAGCTTCTCCTCCGCGCAGGTTAAAATTATCGTTAGATTCAGCAGTTTCATCTCTGGTTGTCAGCAGTGCGCCCAATAGTCCACCTACTAAGCCACCGACGATCGAACCAACTATAAACCCACCACCAAAGTTATCTTTTTGACTCATTTGCCTCTTTCTCTTCGCAAGTTTTTGAAATTTGGATAATAACACTGGTAGCAATAAGGATATTGCGATTTTCCCCTTCCCTTATGCTGTGCGATTATGTTGTTTTTCGTTTTGCTGAACTTCGCAAGTTTGGGGCTTTATAAAATACCCTAGGTGCCAAAGGCACGGTCTCCAGCATCACCCAACCCAGGGATAATATATCCTTGACTGTTTAGCCCTTCATCAATCATAGCTGCATATATCTGTAGCTGAGGATATTTTTCGCTAAGTTTCTGTAATGCAGGAGGGGCAGCGACAATCGAAACAAGACGAATATGTTCTGGGTTAGCTCCTCGACTCACGATCTCTGCCATCGCTGTCATAATCGAGCCTCCTGTTGCTAGCATTGGCTCAAGAATGAGAATTCTTGTTTCTGGAGTGAAATTTGAGGGTAGTTTATTAAGGTAACAGCTAGGCTCTAAGGTAGATTCATCACGGGCTAGACCCAGATGATAAATCGAAGCCAGTGGCAAGATATTTTGAGTTCCATCGAGTAAAGCTAGTCCTGCTCTTAAAATTGGGACTACAGCGATCGGAATTTCGGGGTTAATGAAAGTAGCATCACATTCGGCTAGTGGAGTTTTGACTTTGGCTTCAACGGTGGGTAACCAATTGCGTACTGCCTCGTAAGCAAGCCATCGACCCAATTCATTCATCGCGCTCTTAAATAGAACAGATGGGGTTTGCTCGTCTCTAGCTACGGCTAGCCAATGTTTGATTAGAGGATGTTCTGGTACATAGATGCGGAGTTGTAGGGTCATCTTAAGTTAGAAGTAAGTTTATTCGTTAAAAATTATAAGGACATAACTAGGAAAACTGAGGGTGAATATTCTTGATTGAGAAGTAATTCACTAGAGATTTAAGTACCTGCAAGACATTTTTAAGCTAGGAGTTGCGGAGAGGTTTTTCCTTGCTAAAAGCTTACCAGGATTATTAGTTAATCAAGGTGATTTTTTTGCTGATTGTGCTTAGATACATTGATAAAATTCAGACCAGTTTAGGGTTTAATTAGGATTAAGCTGATTTTCACTAGCGCAAAAATTATTCGTTTTTGCCTCCAGAAGAATCTCTTCCTGCTACACTTTCAATCGCCGCTAAGGCCGCTTGTGAGCCAGCTATAATATCTCGTTCTTCTCCACCAAGGTATAATCTGCCAAAACTACCGATCGCCGAAACTTGGAGAATATTTATTAGTGCTGCTTTTTCCGCTTCATTCGCAGCTAGGGCAGCATAAGCAGCAGGCTGAACTTCTAAGACATAGAGGGTTTCTCCTTCTAGAAGCATCTGTCCACGTCGATTGCGGTTAACGAGTTGCGCTTGATAAGCATCAATATTACGAATGATTTGGCTAGAAACTACCTTTGGTTTGAGACAATCTCTCTGATTGACTCCCAACGCTTGTAAAATTGCTCTTCCTGCTGCTTTGACTTCTCCTTGATTACTAGCGTGGATTTCTAACAAGCCATATAGCCTTTCTACAAACTGAACTCCTGGTCGAACTACTGCTGATTTTAGAGCAACATCGGTAATCCGATTAATTTCTATCCCCGGAGAGATTTCAATCCATAAAGATGCATCTCCAGGCAAAGGTAAGAACCCTAAAGCCACAGTTCCGATATAGGCTGCATGCTGGAGTTGTAAGCGATCTAAATACACATAACTACGTAGTTCTACACCCAAAATTTCTATCCTCTTCAGCAATGGAGTAATTTTCAGCCACTCTTTAGCTAATCAAGGATAGGTGCAGTTGTAAAGTCTGTAGTGTTTCCTAATAACAATTCAGCCTATATTCGGATTTAATTTTGTTGTTAAAAGTAGTTTCGCTATTTTTTGGTGCTAGCATCTTCTCAAACAGCCTCTTCTTCTGAAGTGAAACAGACGCAGCATTTAGTTGTCCCCGTTTTATCAAGAATTTTATGAAAATTTCTCTTGCCCCATTTTTAAATCCGATCGCCAAAAAGTTTTCGATTATCGATTGGTATTTAACCAGGGAATTAATTTTGCCCTTTTTATTCGGGATGGGGATTTTTACCTCTTTGGGTTTGTCGATTGGCGCGGTTTTCGACTTGGTTAGAAAGGTTACCGAATCGGGTTTATTATTTGTCACTGCGATGCAGGTTTTAGTCCTCAAATTGCCTGAATTTGTTGTCTTTGCCTTCCCCATGTCTATGCTTTTGGCAGCTTTGATGGCTTACAGTCGTCTGTCTAGCGATAGTGAAATTATTGCGCTGCGGAGTATTGGCGTTAATATCTATCGTTTAATTTTGCCTGCGATTTATTTCAGTTTGGTGGTGGTAGCAATTACTTTTTTCTTTAATAACTTTGTTGCTCCTGCTGCTAATTATCGGGCAGATGTTGTCCTTGAAAAAGCTTTTAAAAAAGATACTTCTGCCTTTAAAGAACGCAATATTCTCTATCCTGAATATGAAAAAATTAAGCAGCCTGACGGCAAGAAGTCAACTGTTTTGAGCCGTCTTTTTTATGCTGAAGAGTTTGATGGCGATCGCATGAAAGACATTACTATTTTGGATCGTTCTCAGGCGAGGGTTAATCAGATTATTAATGCTCGCTCTGGTACTTGGAATATTGTTGATAATACCTGGGATTTCTATGATGGCAACATTTACATTTTGGGAGAAGATGGCTCGTACCAAAATATTATTCGCTTTGAGCATCAGCAATTAGCTCTGCCCAGAGCGCCTTTGGATCTTACTAAAAAGGGTCAGGACTCTAACGAAATGAATTTATTTCAGGCTTTTGAGTACCTCAAAGTTCTTAAGTTGGCAGGGAAAGAAAGTAAAATTCGTAAGTTGGAAGTTCGGATTCAAGAAAAAATTTCCTTACCTTTTGCCTGTTTGGTTTTTGCCCTGATTGGGACAGCGATCGGTATTCAGCCCCAAAGTTCTAGTAAAGGTAAGAGTTTTGGTATTTGTATCGGTTTAATTTTCGCTTATTATTTGTTTTCGATAATTTCTAGCTCGTTTGGTATTCAAGGGGCAATTTCTCCCTTTTTGGCTGCCTGGATTCCCAATTTGATTGGTTTTGGGGCAGCCTGGGTAATGCTATCGGGTATTTCTAATCAATAATTGGTATTTAATTGGTTTTTGTCGTTTATCGATAAATGTGTTGTATTAATTATTTAACTCAAATTTTGACGGGTTTATTAGGATAAAGCACTTAACTTAAGAAACTAACAGATCCTTAATTCCGTCTCGATCTATGGCTTTTTCTTGATTAAGATCAAGATTTTAAATTACTAGTCAGATTCTGAAATTACTACTCTAAGTATTAAAATCTCGCTTTTTAGTAGTAAAAAGTACTCATATAGATCCACATTTACTGAAGTTTTCCTGTTCGTGATTTCGATCACTGTTTATCTAAGAACTCGCTGAGTAAGATATGGAAGTATAAATACCGCCAACCAGTTGATTTATAAAAGGTTGGCTTTTAACAAGCTCTGTTTTTTCAATATCTTTTTTTCTTAATATATTTACTTTTATTTTTAACTGTTGCCCCGATTTACTAAAGTAAATCGGGGCAACTTATCTTGAGGCGTTCTGGTTTATTTGGGACTTGTATTGGTTAATTTCGCTTGAAGAATAACTAGGTTTTGACGAGAAAAATAATTACTACCCTCTCGATCTGGTAATTTGAGAAGCAAATAAAGTTAAAAACCCCTTTTAGCAATCATGAATTCTTTTCCCAAAAGTTTAACCGAAGCAGTGGCTCAAGCTAAGGAGGCAACCAAGGCTGCGATCGCTGATGGCTATGGTAGATTACAAGTTGAGTTGGTTCTGCCCGAAATCCCTTTACAAGCCCAGTCATTAGCCCTAGAATTTGCTCAATTTTTTGAAGAAGAATATGGCTCGGGAATTAAGATCATGTTTCCTGATACTGGCGCTGCTATGCTGGCAAAAAGAGATTGGGGAGAGAGTCCTTTTCAGGTAACGGATATGGGTAGTCGCTTTACTTGTGTGGAGTCACAGATGAGCGATACCGATCAACTATTTATCGTGGCTTGTCCTTCGTCTGTCGAAGTAGAACGGGTCGAAAAATTGTGTGATGCTGCTGGCGATCGCCCTGTGATTTTGTTAATTCCTCAATTAGAAGACGTGGCAGTAGTTGGAATTGGTTTAGCTGCGCGTCAATTAAGAGATCGCTTTATTAGTACTCTTTACACTTGTTACTACATTCGTCCTTTAGCAGAAGCTTCTATTTTGAGAGCGCATCCTGCTGCTTGGCAGATTTGGTTAGAGCAAGAAGATGATTATGAGTTGGCAACCGAGCTTGCGAGTAAACCTATGGGAGAAGAGCTAGACCGTATTTTGTTGCAACTTACCACCCCAGAGACAGGGGAAGATAGTTCTGCTATTAAACAACGTAAAAAGCCTGGTGTTTTGGGCAGTTTACAGAAATTCCTGAAAGCTTTGAGTCAGTAGTTGGGAGTTGAGAGTT
>CALKUU010000060.1 GCA_937996665.1 uncultured Xenococcaceae cyanobacterium
TTCAATCATCGCAATGGCTGATGCTTTGAATTTGAAAATTGTTACCGAAGGTGTGGAAACCCTAGAGCAATTGCAAATTATTACGGAGCTTGGTTGTCACTATATTCAAGGCTTTTTATTTACTCGCCCCATGAATTCAATTCAGGCAGAAACTTTTATGTCGGATATGCCTTATGCAGATTTGATAGATTCTTCGGTAAGGATAAAAATCTCAAATTAGGAATAAGTTCAGGTGATTTTGTGATCAGGACGAGGGTTTTTGCCTGAATAAAGCATTTGTGAATAAAAGCTAAGAAGTTAATGAATTAATAGTTTAGACACTAATCTAACGTGAATAAAGAAAATTTAGACATTGCTCACAAAAAATCGATTTATCACAAACGACAAATTATCGAAAGTGAAATTTGTGGTTGCTTTCATTGTCTGGCAATTTTTCCTCCATCATCGATTTGTGAATGGACAGATACGAACAAAGAAGAAGATTTTCATACTGCCTTGTGTCCCGAGTGCGGAATCGATTCAGTACTCGGTTCAAAGTCTGAATATCAAATTACCAAAGAGTTCCTTACTGCAATGCAAAGACGATGGTTTTAAACTAGCCAAGTTGCATTACCTATTTTCCAGAATCCAAAAACTAAATGTAACTTGAGATCTGAGTTTTTTACAAAATGATATTACTTTCTGTCTAGATAATGCTTGTTTCTGATTGTTATATTGATTGAAGTTATTGGCTATTAAAGAAAATTATGGAGTTATTGTTTTCGAGTATCGCTATTGTGATCTCCATTAGTTCATTACTCTGGACAATATTTTCTTCACGGGCGCAACGTCAACTTTTGGCCTTGACCTCAAATAATACCAATATTGTCGGTATTGCAAGTCAAATATCAGAATTGCCAAATGTGCTCAAGTTTCATGGCATAGAAAACCCTGAAGAAGAACTCAAAAAGCATGATGTCACTGCCGAAGAGTTTGCCTATTTGGTGGGAATTTTTATTCTTGGTGGGACTTACTATCGCACTGCTCCCAACGTAAGTGAAATTTTTGCTAAAGGTTCTTATCGGCATAATATGTGTTTGGCACCCGCAACCCGAAGAGCATGGCCTCTATTGCGGAGGATGATTACGAAAAGCCCCTATCGAGATAGGCTTGATGAAATTATCGAAAAGCTTGATCAGCAATCTTGTCTTTATTCTTTGATCTTTAAACATACATTGCGATCGCTAAAAATTTGAATTCACTAACCTCTTTTCATTGAACAAGTGAATGTTTTAGTCAGCAAATTAATCGTGCTAGCCTAGATATTTCCGAAAAGATCGAACAATAATCTGATATATTCATGGATCGCTATCTTGAGATATTTAATCTCCTTGATTATCACTGGCGGGAAGCAACTATCAATGAGTCTTTTGCTCAGCTAGGCGGAATAGTTCGCGATTTGCCTTTGCTTGATGGTGCGATTATTGACTCTTGTCATATCTCCCATTATCTATCTAACGATCTTGAGCAAAAATGGATACGTGCATTTCACGTTGCCCTATCTTCCTCTCTAATAACAGAGCTTGTGCAGAAAAGGTTCCGCAGGATGGCATCTAAAGATTTGGTAATTACCTTTACAGGAAAAAACAAGACAATGCTTTGTACCAAATTTTCCCGTGAGGTTATTACGGTTGAGACAGTCGCTGAAGGCGATAAGACTAAGGTCTTTGTTTCATCACAGTTATCGGGTTTTGATAAGCCAGAAGCGCTAGATTTTCTAATTAATCCCCTCGGCGATCTTAACCCAGACAATAATCTGGAAATTCGTTTAGCTTCTGTTCGCAGTTCTCGACCTAGTGTTGACGACAAAGGGAAAGATCGAATATTAGAACAACGGTGGACGACATCTGATGTTGACTTAGCGATTCAAAACATAATCAACTCAGTCGATCGCAACCGTTGGCTTGTGGAGCAAAATCTTCTCGGAACCGATTCCAACCCAAAAGCTCTCTTACGGCATGTTCCTTCAGCAGATCTAATCTGCCTTAACTCAGTGATGGGATATGAAAAGCTGGAATTGCAAGCACGTCTTCAGTCTTAAATCTATTGATCGACAGAAGCTTTCAGTATATCTATTCTGACCGCTGAATCTAGTTGGAATTATTTGCGATCGCCAATTCCAAAAGCCCAATGCAGATTGAGATCTGAGTTTTTTACCAAGTGAAATTCTTCTTAGATAATGCTCGTTTCTGATTGGTATATTGGGATTGCTGAATCAAAGTATGATTTTGTAGATTTCGCTCTTTGAGACAAATTCATCAAAAACAATGATCAATGGATCATTTGGAACAAGTTAGATTGTGTGATTCATACCTCAAATCAGCAACGCCAAAGTTAGATTTGGGGGATACAAAACTGGGTGGTGTTAATCACAGTTTCACCTTGACTAGGAGTCCAGGCAGCCCATTCTCCATCGGAGATTGGACAAAGTAATAAAGCATCGCCCTCGCAATAGGGACTTAGTGGTTCAAGAAGTTTGACCCAAGTATCTGCTTCTGGACGAGGTAGTGCAGTTTCTTTGTGAAGCCGATTTAGAGAAACCGCGCACCATTGGACTGCTGACTCTGGTTGTCTTACTTGCTGGCTGATCATCAAGAGAAAATCTCCACGTACAACAAAAATATTTCTGTATATAATGCTGCTTTAGTATCTGCACTCTTGCTAAGTCAATGTTTTATAACTTAACTAAGTGTAGCCAAAGTAAACTACGTGACATATTCCGCTACTAAATATGCTGTTAATCAGGATTTTAAGAACCATTATTCTTTTGCGATCGCCCTTAATTCTCAATATATCGCCACTTCAACTCTTGACCTGCCCATAACGGTACTAACTCAGATTCAGGAAATGAAACTTGATCAGGAATCTGCCAAGTCGATTTAGTCAAAGTAATCTGCTCGGTATTGCGAGGAAGCTGATAAAAATCTGCCCCATAGAAACTAGCAAAGGCTTCTAGTTTATCAAGGGCATTCACACTGGCAAAAGCTTCGGCATATAACTCAATGGCGTGGAGAGCCGAAAAACAACCCGCACAACCACAGGAATTTTCTTTGTGATCGCGTGAATGGGGTGCGCTATCAGTGCCGAGAAAGAATTTAGGATTACCAGAAGTTGCTGCTGTGATTAATGCTTGGCGATGCTGCTCGCGTTTCAAAATAGGTAAGCAATAAAAGTGAGGGCGAATCCCACCTTTAAAGATCTCGTTGCGATTAAACAATAGATGCTGGGGGGTGATCGTTGCAGCAATATTTGGTGTATCGAGGACAAACTGCACCGAGTCGGCAGTTGTAATATGCTCTAGAACTATTCTTAGCTCAGGGAATTTTGTTCGTAGAGGAATTAAATATTGCTCGATAAATACTTTCTCCCGATCAAAGACATCTACAGCTTGATCCCTCACCTCGCCGTGGAGTAAAAGAGGCATACCCTCTTTTTGCATCGCTTCAAAAACGCGATCGCACCTGCTAATATCCGTTACTCCAAATTCGGAATTAGTCGTTGCGCCAGCAGGATAATATTTAACTGCTTTCACAAACTGTGCTGCCTTGGCTGCGATAATCTCCTCAGGAGTTGTGTTGTCGGTTAAATACAGTGTCATCAGTGGCTCAAACTTTTTGCCCTCTGGAATCGCTGCGATAATGCGATCGCGATAAGCCCTAGCATCATCTACAGTTCTAACTGGTGGTTTGAGATTGGGCATCACAATAGCACGAGCAAACTGTCTTACCGTGTGGGGCAAAACTGCTTTGAGTGCATCACCATCGCGTAAGTGGAGATGCCAGTCATCGGGGCGAGTGATCTTGAGTTCTTGCATCGTTTAACTATAAGACTTAACTATCAAAGTGTTTAGTTATTCGTAGAGATCAAGATAATAACCTCTTCCTTTAGAAGAAATATAGGTTCAGTTGTTTAAATTCAAGATATTTTCAAAAAAAATCTTTAACTTTATCTTTTGTAAGATTTCTATCTAAAGAGTTTCGGTACGATCAGAAATGATTTAGCTATAGTTCGATCATGCAACCAAAAGAGGTATCCGAGAGCTACGATAAACTTGCTGAGTACTGGAATAGCGATC
>CALKUU010000061.1 GCA_937996665.1 uncultured Xenococcaceae cyanobacterium
TCTTGATCCAAATCATCAAGATTAAATTCAGTCAGATCCGAACTAACCATTGAGTTGTCACTTAATTTAGATTCTGGAAACTCAGTCATATCAGGATACTGAGTCAAATCAGACATATCTCCATCAATTTCTTGTAACCAATCAACTTGATCGTCTTCATCTGAGTCTATATCAAAATCATAGGATTGTGATTGCCATGCTTGTTCTACCTGAACAATGCCGTCTTGAGCACACTCAGCTATTTCCTGTCCAGGATTTAAATCTAAAACTAATTGGTATTGTTCTTTTGCTAATTGATAATTTTGAAACCCAGCAAAATGGATATGTCCCTTGAGTAATAAAACATTAGGGTTATCACCAAACTCTTCAGCTAACCGATCAATAATTTCAGCCGCATGGGGAAAGTTTCCTTCCTGATAAGCTTTTTCTGCCTGTTCGTATTCTTGTAAATAGTTAGTTCCTGATGCCATTTGCTTGCTTTCAAATTTTATAAATTAGTTTGTGCTTACGAAGTTGATAACTTGTGATGAATTTTAATTAAGAATTAAGATATATATAAATGATAGGAGATGAGAATAGTCTATTTGATAGTGTTTTTGGATATTATCTTTTAGATTATGTTGATAGTTTATTGACTCAAAGCTCAAGTTATTTTTAATACAACTATTCGATATAGCTTGTAACATGAAAAATTTGGTTAACACTTTAATGAGATAATTTTTAAGCAGCCCACCTCGCTGAGCGTAGAATCTTTGAAAAATCTAATAAGTTTAAAGCCTCATTATTATCTGGTGATTTCCATTGTCCAGAAATAAAAGGACTCATACTATCAATTATCCCTGTGGCTGTTGTTAAGTTTTCTACATCTAGCCAGTCAATATCGCCTATTTTGTCAATTGCTAGACCTAAAACCTGTTCTTGATGTTCAATAGCAATTACTGGAACTGTTGGTCTATCAGTATTGAGGCTCCCGAGATCTCCAAGAAATTGACATAAATCAGCTACCCACACAATTTTTCCTCTCAAATTAATAGTTCCCAAAAGTAAAGGGGAAGCATTAGGAATTAGGGCAATCTCTTCTGGACTTTGTTGCAAAACCTCAGCGATTCCTTGTGCAGGAAGGGCAAATTCTTTCCCAGAGGGTAGAAAAAATCGTAAATGTAATTCTCCTTCTGGATTTTCTAAACTTTGAAGCTCCAAAGAAAAATCTTGGTTGCTTTCCATCAACATTTCAGGATTAGTAGTCATGTCAATACTTTATTGTGAGATTTAGACCAATGGTTTACAGTAATGATGATTTTTTGTAAGACTAAATAGAACATTAATTACTACAAATAAAAGAAATTTTTAGGCTCTCAATAATTGCTTAACTGTTCCAATCAACTCGATAGGCTGGAATGGCTTTGCAATATATGCGTCAGCTCCTTGTTTCATACCCCAATAACGGTCGAATTCTTCTCCTTTAGAGGAGCACATTACCACAGGGACGTTTTGTGTTTTAGGATCTGATTTAAGTCGACGGCAAAGTTCATAACCATTCATTCTTGGCATAACAATATCCATAACCACTATATCGGGGCTGAACTTTTCCAAATGTTCCAAAGCTTCTACGCCATCACAGGCAACAAGAACTTTGAGACCACTTCCTTTAAGCAGATCGGAGATCATCTGTCTTTGTGCCAAACTATCTTCTACAATTAGAACTTTGCTCATAATGCGCTATCTGCAAATATTCATACTCAATTTCACCAAATATATTTGCTATATGTTGGATAAAAATTCAACGATGCCATGTAAAAAAACACTCTACCAGTAATTTTCATGATTTTTCTCACGGCTTCTTTGTTTTTGTTTTAAATCTTTAGCATATAAAACCCTGTAATCTAAATAAATACCTTATTATCTAAATAATTTAGCTGTCTAAATCTAAAAGTGTTGCTTAAAGACTTATCCTAATTGCATTTTATATAGGCTAAAAATCAAATTTTACTAATCTAGATTAAATATGCCGACATGATTTAGTATCTTTGATTCATAAGTAAGAATTACCATTTATTAAGTTTGTTGAGTCTATGCTTCAGAATATACTCCACATTTTTATTAACCGCCACATACTGGATTTTCTTGATTAAATAACTAATGAAAAATTTAATTTAAGCATTTTAATATAGATAGAAATGTGGAAATCAAATACACTATCATAATCGCTAATCAAATCAACAGTAATTACACTTATAAAATTATCTTTTTATTTTTTGTTTTGAAAAATATGATGAATCTGCGGATGTCAATTCTATTAGTTTTAAACTGAACTATAAGGTAGGCTTGAAATTAAAAATAATTATCAAATTTAGTATTATCAGTAAATATTAAAGATTGCTAGTTAGAATGTATATAAGCTATAAACTTGTCAATTATTTATGATTCTAGTTATGCTATATCAGTAAATATAGGTTTAGCCATGTTTTACTAAATCATTGTCGTCTATAGATTATTTAATGATTAATTCAGTGAATTCTCTGATTTTTTATTAGTTCTACAATCTTGGTTCAATTTCTTGAATATTTAGTATTGGTTAAGAATAAATGTACATTTACCGACAATTAAACTTGGCTGCAATCAATGTTTTTACAGTCCCAAATCGATAGCTATAACTGTATAAGAAAAAATAAATTCAGTATCAACATAATAAATAAGTGATTTTATAATAATTTCTTTCTCGATTTTTCTAGGAATATTAAGGGGATTGCAAGAGTGCGTTATTTGGCAGAGATAAAAAGACAAAGTAAAGGTTTTATGGGAGGCGTTGAGACTAAACTCAAGCTTTTGGCTTTTCAGGAAGGCGATCGCAGTTGGAATATCTCATCTGGTGCAGACCTTGTTTCCATAGAGGAGACTAATGATTTGGGCGAAGGTGCTTTAGTTATGGTCACCTTGGATGACAAGCAACAAATTAAAGGTAGTCTTGAACCAGCATCGAAAAGAATTATTGGAATTTTACAAAGTTTTTCTCGATTGATTGAGAAAAGTAAAAGTCAAGAAGAAGAAATTGAAACTTGGAAAGAATCTTTAACGATTCAGAGCGAGGAATTGAGTTCTCGCGAAATGGATATGGAAACACGTCTTGAACAGCTTGAAAGAATGGAAGCTGAAATCCAGCAGTTTGATCAGCAGCGTCAAGAAATTTCTTCATCAAAAGAAGAAATCAATAAATTAAAAACTGAATTAGAAGAAAAAAGCCAGCAACTACTTCAAGAACGAGAACAGCTAGATCAAAAGCAACAGAATCTAGAAAAGAATTTAAAGGAAGGTAATATTCTCGATCCAGCTCAGGCTGGAGAGATCCAAAATCTCTTAAAAACACTATCTACTGAAATAAATTTAACGGATTCTTCTACACAACATCTGAATTCGGCAAAAGCAAAAGTTAAGATAGTTTCTTTGGTCAGCAGATTACAAAAAAAACGACAACTACTAAAAAATAAGCAAACCTTGCTGGATTCTGTTATTGAACAGGAAGAATCTCAAACAAGTGTTATTAGTCGTCTTGACTTACTAGGTATTGAAACAGCAGGATCTAACACAGCTCAAAAAATAAATGTTCATGAGTTAGAAAATATGTCTCTCACTGACTTAGAAGACATTGTCGCTAATTTACGCAAAGATCTGGAAAAAATTGCTCAATTTGTGAAAGATCAGGAAGAAGAGTTGAGTTGGCAAGGTAAGGCAGTTGAAGAAATTCAACAAAAAATTGAAGCTGCTAATGATTTTGATCGTTTAGCCTTAGAGCAAGAACTAGCAGACGAAAAAGAAGCAAAAAAGATGCTAGACAAGACTTTAATTGGGCAAAGACGTTCTTTAAAAGAGCGTCATGAATTCTTGTTGCAACACTCCAGAATTCTGAAACGTCGCCAAGGTGTCTTTGATTTAGAAGAAGATTCACAGCAAATTGATCTAGAGCCAATCAAGGCAGAGTTACAACAACAGCAAGATAAGCTGGCGCAAAAAAGACAAGAAATTTCAGAAGAAATGGAGACGATTCGCCAGAATATCAATAATTTAAAATCGGAACTGCAACAAAAGCTCGAACAAGAAAATATGTCGGCAGAACTGAATATTGATCAAATTAATCTTCAAGATATAATTTCGAAAATTAAGCAGGATTTAGATTTGATGGCTCCTGATCAAAATGAAGATCCAAATTCAGCAGAGAATCCTCATCAGGTTCTTAATAAGTTAGACAATATGATCAAAGAGTTAGTGGGTGTTTAAACTTTGCCTGATTGAAGTTTAAATTTTAGGCGATCGCTATTAAGCTTTAGAGATGATCAGCAAATTCTTTTCAGATTAGCTCAATTTTTTGGTTGCCAAAATTGAGGTGTAGCTGAGAGTTTTTTCTTTTTTGGCTTTGAGTGAGTTGATTAGAAAAATTTAAGTGCGATCTCGGCTCTACACAAATTATCTTGATGACTTATCTACAATAGAAATAATTCTTGTTTATAGATAAAGATCCTAAGTGATATTCACTTTATTTAATGAACAGTTCTATTTAGCTCAATTTGTGATGTCAACTCTTCAATTTTTAATCTCGCTTTTCCTAATTCCTCTTGTAAATCTTGAGCGGTTTTGCGCCAAGCATTTGCTTCACAATCAGCAGCTTGTTGTTCAAAGGAATTCAAAGACACTGTACTCATAATTTGTTCAACACGACGACGAATTTTGGTGCCGATCGCCTTTGGACTCAGCATAACTTGAACTTGCTCTGCTGCTCTTAAGCCGATTTGATGAGCCGATTGCGGATTATGGAAAACATAGTGCATCAAAGCTGCTGTATGTTCTATGCTGGGTTCTGCCCAGATATTACCTTTTTGATAAGAGCCACTATCTTGTTGAACTTTAACCAAATCATATTGCACCAAAAAACTATTACCCGTATTCATAAACTCGATATTTGCTGAATAACCAGTTGAAATAACTGGTTTTCCGTAATACATCGCCTCTGCCATAGTTAGACCAAAACCCTCTGCTCGATGCAGAGAAACATAGCAATCACAATGATAAAAAAGCGCATTAACGATTTCTTTGGGTAATCTCGCATCAATTAGTTGAATCGAGGGGTGATTGGCGATCGCTTCTTTGATTAAAGCAAGCTCATCTGGATAGTGCTGAGAATTAGAACATTTTATGATCAAAGCAACATCTTGATTTGTCATCTGAAATGCTCTTTTGAAAGCTTCGATAACAGCCAAAGGATTTTTTCTCGCCATCGTACTGTGAAAATCGAACATGAAGAGAAAAGTAAACTGATCTTGAGGAAATTGAGTTTCTTCGGTTTGGCGATTAGAAATCGTTATCTCCGACTTACTTAATGAGGGTGCTGGTAAATCGATACTATGCATAATCTTAACGATGGGAATTGGAGAGACTAAAGCTAAAGCTTCAGCACAGTAACCGCTAGGAACCCAAATTTCATCATAATATTGAAAAAGCCATTCCCACTCTGGGGGGAAAGTTGGTAGTTCCCAAGCCCAATAACCAATGTTGTATTTATCTTTTAAGAATTTCTCCCCCACATTATCAAGAAATTCTGGCATTGCCTCGGCATTAAAATTGAGCAGATTAATTGCATAAGGGTTATCGGTCGTGAATTCTTGCTCAAAAGAATTATCTTCATTGCCATGGGAAGCACAATCGATGTTACAGATAGTGTGAGGTATTCCTGCTGCTTTAATCGATCTAATTTGGGCACGAGAACTTTCGCCTAAGCCAAACTCACCTTTGACATAGCCAACTATATTAATTCCAAATAATGCATTATTGATAGATTGATTCATAGATTAGTTACTATTTTATTCGCTATAAAAATTATTAATAAATAGTTGGATATTGTTTAAATATTAGTGAGCTAAGCTTGAAAAATTAATCTATTTGTAGATTTGATTCTCTTTAATTTTCATATTTATAAACTAAACATTATTAACAATAATGTAATGGTTAATCATTGAAAAATATTGACCATTCTGTTCCTGAAAATTTAGCTTTAAGTTCATGGTAATTGGTGACAAAGTCTGATATTGGGGGCGTGTTGCGACGACCTGTACCTGGTTGGACAGAGACAATTGGCACTCCTAAAAACTCTTGAATTTTGGTTGTTGTTTGCTCATAGTTAGTGCATAAATCTTCGTAGGTAACTTGCAAGATGGGGTGATTGCGAAAACGATGATTAAATTGGGCAATTACTTTGCGTTGTCTTTCAAAATCTTGTACCAAGTGGTCATAATCAAAAGTGATCGGCTCAAGTTTGACGTTATCGAGGTTTTTGATTTGTTGTAATTGCACTGAGAGATAACGACGTAGAAGATTTTGACGACTGAGACTAATAATATGAATGTCTTCCATATCTCTCAGAATATTTAGTAAGTTTGGCCAATTGCCGAATTTGGCGCCAATGCGATGATGACAAAAGCCTACTGCTTTGATTTCTGGTGAATAGTCACAGTAAATATAGTTATTTAAAACTTTTTTAGCAGGAAATTTATCATCGTAGTCATATTTATCCTGAATATAATCAGGATTAAACATTTCTGTTAAACAAACAATATGGGCATTAGCTTCAAGGCTACTTTTAAGCATGTGAGTCCCAGAACGGGGACAAGTAAGTAGTAAGAATTTACGATAGTCTTTCATGATTTAGAATTGCCTGTCTATATTAGAGGTTTTAAAAAGTTACTATGCATCAGTTTTGTTCGATATTTTTAATGCCCTTAAGTAACTATGAAGCTATCTTTTGATGATTTATCAAGTCCAGTATTTGCTGAATATTTGCTTCCCATTTAATGTGTTCAGTAATATATTGTTTGCCTCGCTCAATTCTAGCTTTTTTGTCATTTATATTTTCTTGTTGAGCTATTCGTAATAACTTGGGTAGTTGCCAAGTTTCTCCTGCTAAACAATATTTATTTTCTGGAAAGTTAAATTCTTTTATTCCCAATTGGGTTGAAACTATTGGTACTCCTCGTGCAAAATATTCGATCATGTGCTCATGATTACTATTTTTAATAGCTGGATTGATTGCTATATCAGCAGTTTCTAGAAGGAGAGACTTAACTTTTGCATCTGCTTTTGTAATGAAATCTACATTAGGAGGAATTAATCTAGGGTTGAAATTTATGCCTATCTTCTCCAAGATTAAGAAATTAATTTTTTTGAGCTTAGAAGCAATAGTTAAAATTAGTTGTATTTCTTCTATATTGTGGGAGTTGCCTGTTCCATTAAAGATGGTAAGAAATCCTTTTTCTAATCCCAACTTCTTCTGATTATTTAATCTTTCTGAATAGGGAGTAAACCGATGCAATTGAGGGTTGCTTCCATTGGGAATACAAACTATTTTTGTTGCTGAAATACTGAAAGTTTTGGCGATCTGTTGGGCTATCTTGTTAGAAGCTGTAATGATCCAATCGCTATCTTGACAAGCTTGTTGCTCTACTTTTGAGATCGCTTGTCTAACTTCAAACCCTAGGTTGTTGTCGGGGAGTAACTTTGCTTGCAAATCACTTTCTATTCCAGTTGCTTCATACCAAATTGGTTTATTACTAACTTGTCTAATGGCTGGAAATAGATAAGGCTGATAGCAGATAATAGCGATCGCCTGAGCAGCAGATTTTTGGAGTGCAGCTAAATATCGAGGAGTTACGCTTTCAAGTTTTAGTAGAGAGTAATTATTTGCTTGAAATCCTAATTTTTCTTTGATCTCTCGATCTGTTTGTCTATGAGCAACAGATCTTGGGATTCTAATTTCGGATAATCCAGGAGCAATGACCCCCTGCCAATAATTATCTTGTGATTCGCTTAAAGAAATAATCTCAATGTTTATTGTGTGGGCTAGATTTTTATACAGATTAAAAATGCGCTGAGCATGGTCTGTGCGAGGTGGAAAAATGGGGAAAGAAGTAGCGATTGTGATTTTACGAGTTTGAGGAATCATGGCAGATTTTTACAAATAGATTAGTAAGTAATTAGCAAAATAATTCTTGGTTCTAATCCAAAATATCGGCTCGGGGATTACCACGATTGAGAAACTGAAGGTAAACCAATTTGTCTGCTGGATCTAATTGTTTCTGAAAATAAAGTGCATAGGCTATGTCTAAGAATTGCTCATTATCCAAATTTTGAGCCGCTTGAATGAGTAGATTAGCTGCTTGTTTAGATTTTCTAACCTGATTAAGTAGATCTAACCGAGATATTGCTTGTGTAAATTGTTGTTGATGTAATTCAAACTCAGCCTCTGTGACTTGTCTCTGCAAAAAAAATTGATAAATCTGAGCAATAAATTCTGAATTATCTAGGTTTGTTGTTTGCTGAATAAATTCTGCATTTTTTACTTGCCATTTTTGCAAAATTATTTGGCGATCGCCGATGCTGATTTCGTTTTCTGGGTTTAGTTGTGAGTTCTTATTGATAGATCTTGAACTAGCTGTTTGTTGCTGATTGCTTAATTCAAAATTGTGAGCAGATAAAATTGTTTGTCGACTAAAACCTGACTCTAGTTTTTCAAGATCGCTTTGTTTTTGTGTTGAGGATAATTCTGCTTTGTGATAGATGCGATAGGCTAACTCGACAAAAGTGATGTTGTTAAGATGAGCAGTTAACTTAACAAACATATTGATTGCTTCTGTAGAAGTTCGTAGATTATAAAGAACTTTGCTTCTGTCGGTATCTGATTCTAATTGTCTAATTTGGTTGTGGAGTCCATCAATATCAGCTTCTCTTTTCAGATAAATTTTATAGAGCTGTTTGATAAAATCTTCGTTTGTCTTGGTTTTGCTATTGTGTACGACACTGTCATCTGTTCTGCCAAAATCTTGTTCTCTTTCTTTAAGCGCAGATTGCAATTTTTGGAATTGTTGTAAATCTTGGATAATTTGCTGACGAGATATTTCCCTGGGAACAGAGTTTATATTTTCAGTAAATTGTAGATCTGAGTAACTCGTGTTTAGATAAATTTGCTTTGCAAGTAGATAAAAATATTGATCATTTAAACAATCAGTGAGGCTTAAAAAAAAGTTTTGTGCCTCTGGAGAATTGCGAATTACGTTGACTATCTTAAGGCGCGATCTGCCATTTTGGAGATCTTGTAGATTGCTTGTAAATCCACCTTGGTCGACTTTTCTACCTAAAAAAGTTTGATAAACACATTCTATAAACTCTTGTGAATTTAAGTTTTGAGTTGATTGGATAAATCTTGCACTTGTCAGATATCGATACTTTAGCGAGCTGACTTGATCAGTATTGTCGATATCATCATGATCAAGATTACTTTGTAGAGGCTGGTTACCATAAATACCTGATAATCTCAGATTGAGAAGATAGGTATCATTACTACCATCCCAATATTGGTCTGAAGATAACTTAGGGTCTACTTGGCAATAAGCATAGGCAAGAATTCTTTTCTTTGTTTCGGCTGCTGTAATATTTTCTTCTGTAATTTCCTTAAACATTAGTAATAAAAGAAATAATTATCAATGAGTTAATCTAGCTTTTTATAGTTGATTAATATCTATTTCCATTGCCCTTTTATAACATTGGCTTGCTTTTTCTGTCTTTTTTTGGCGCGCATAAATATCCCCTAAACGATAGTAATGCTGAGCAAATCTTGGTTGGATCTCAATTAATTCAAGGTAAGTTGATTCTGCTTCTGTAACTTGATTTCCCCCCAAAAAGGCTTCTCCTAATTGGGTTAATAAATTGAGATTGTCGGGTTGTTCAATTAGGGCTTGTTGATAAATATTGATCGCTTCTTGCCAACGATTTTGCTCCATCATAATTGCTCCTAAGTTAATTAGAGCTTCTTCTAAGTTTGGCTCTAGTTCTAGTGCTTTTTGATAGTGAAGAACAGCTTCATTCTTGCGATCTTGAGCGGTGAGTTCACGAGCAAATTCACAGTAAAGTTCAATATT
>CALKUU010000062.1 GCA_937996665.1 uncultured Xenococcaceae cyanobacterium
CTCCTTTAAGATTTAGTTTTACGAAGACTTTAAGAATTTTACGTCGTGCCATCTCGCGATTTCAAGAAGCTTTACCTTCTTCTTTGCCTTACTTTTTCTCTTGGTTAATTTCGGAAATTTCCGAACAAATCATTCCGCTCCGTCAAGGTCGAACCAATCCCAGAGTCGTCAAGAAACCTCGTTCTAAATTTAAAGCCAGGAAGCCAATTCATCGAACTGGGTTTACTCAACTTCAACCACTCACTCTTGCTGTTATTTCTTCTGCTGATTAATTATTAACCGAACAGTATTGGATCGCCCTGAACTAGAAAAATCCTCACAAGTTACTCAAACTATTTTAGTAGTTTATTAGTACAAAGAGTTTCCCTATTAGGGAAATAAATTATCTTTTGGAGGTGAAGAGAGATGAAAAATAGCTGAGGGTTTCCATAACATTTAATCACTCAAGAATTCATCCGTCTTGGTCAAATCAACTTGACATCTGATTGAAGAAAACTTTTAAATAGAATTCATTTATCTAAATTGATTTTCATCTTGGCTTGATTTTCTGTTCTGAATTTGTAAAGACCCTAAAGAAAAAATTAAAAATACATATATTTTTTCTTTGATTTTTATCTAAAATGATGTTCATTTTTAAATCAAAAGAAAGTGTTTTTATCGCAGACAATTAGATTCGACAAGAATTTTTTTTCAAGAAAAGTTATTGTTAAGCAACTTCTTCCTAAAAGAAGATTTTTCCTTTAAAACCAAAGCATCTCTGGGCTTCAGCCTTTTTCTATAGAAACTTATTTTTTTGTTCAGAGAATGACAATTATTATTTTACTTAATATTTGTTAATTTGTTTCGCATTGACTAATTGCTATTTGAAACTTGCTTTTTACGAGCATGTTATATTTGAATCAAGCAAAATGCTCTACTAAACTTTCTTGCTAGCAAACCTTATAGAATCGTCAAAATAATCGGGTAAGAAAACACTATTCAACTATATTTGCGCCCTAAGTTTTCGCTTAAATAGTTTGATTAATAATAAGAATTAACGCTTAAAGTCCATCTTTATTAACTAACTACTTCATTGATCTTGATAGTATTTTTAATAAGTTAAGTAACCTCTCTAAAGATTAATGATGGTCTCTAGAAGAAAAGAGTATTAGACTCTTTAAACTACAAATGTTTTTTCATAAAAAGATTAATATATCCAAGCCAATTATTGATAAACCAATTTTGGGGCGGACACTACCTTCATTGCTAGATGAAGCTTGTGAAAGCTATCCAAATGACAAAGCTTTTAGCTACCGAAATGGGAAAGCGTGGCAATCCCAATCTAGTCAGGAAATGCGAACTGCTGCCGAAGAATTGGCTCTTGGCTTGCAGGCAGAGCAATTACAAAAAGGTGAAAAAATCGCCTTGTTAATGCATAGCGATCGCAATTTCTGTTTGGCAGATTTTGCTTCGCTACTCGCAGGATTCGTTAATGTTCCCATTGATCTAACGCAGACTTTAAATAATATCGTCTATATTTTGCGCCATTCGACAGCCAAGGTCTTAATTGTTTCCGATCTTGATTTACTGGCTCAACTTACTCCCTATTTAGAGAAAACTCCTGATCTTCGGAGAATTATTGTTGTTGATATTCCTGATGATTGGCAGGAAAAACGACTTCAAATGTCTTGTAGTTCAAAGTTAACGAAGAACCATAATTTGGAACTAACAACTCCGAACTCCAATCAAGCATGTCTTTGTTTGCCGATGCTACTTTGTCAGGCAAAGCCAGAGATAAGCTGTCTAGAGCTACCTCAATGTATCCGCTTATCGTCCCTTGAGGAAGTTCGGGCTGAGGGTCAACAGTTATGGAGTGAAGATAAGGTTCGAGAATTGCGATCACAACTCTCTCCTCAGGATTTGGCAACTATCATCTACATTGCAGGTGATACAGGACAGCCTAAAGGGGTAATGTTGAGCCATGAAAATATCAGTAGTGATATTCTGACTACTTTCGCTAGTATTCCCGATTTAAAACCAGGCGCAAGTGAAACCGTTCTTTCTTTCCTACCCTTGACTCATATTTTTGCGCGAGCATTTCTTTATGGTCATCTCAACTATGGGCATAACATCTATTTTTCTAACCCCAATCGTGCCGCCAGAGATTTTAAGACAGTAAGACCAACTTTAGTGGCGACTGTGCCAAGAATGTTGGAAAAAGTTTATCAAAGGATGCTTGATCACGGTGGCAAGCTCACAGGAATCAAGAAAACAATCTTTAATTGGGCATTAAAACTAGCTCAGAATTACGAGTTGGGCAGACCTAGATCTTTACTTGACGATTGGCAATTAAAGTTAGCTAACCGACTAGTCTTCGCCCAAGCTCGTCAACCCTTTGGCGGTAGGCTTAAATACTTTATTAGTGGCGGTGCAGGCTTAAAAGCTGAGATTGCTAATGTCTTAAGTGCTGCTGGGATGACGGTATTCCAAGGCTATGGCTTGACTGAAACTAGTTCGGTGATTTGCTGTAACCAAGAAGATTTCAACCTGGCAGGAACAGTTGGTCTACCGATTCCTGGAGTGGAAATTGCGATCGCACCAGATCAAGAAATCTTAGTCAAAGCTCCCTACGTAATGCAGGGTTATTATCAAAACCCCGAAGCCACTCGGGCAGTAATCGATTCTGAAGGTTGGCTACATACAGGAGATTTAGGCGCATTTACCCCCGAAGGATTTTTGACGATTACTGGTAACAAAAAAAGCTTATTTAAACTCTCCACTGGTAAATATGTCAGTCCTCAACCTTTAGAGGATTCTGTTAAGCGATCGCCTTTGGTCTCTCAAGCAGCAGTAGTGGGAATGCAGAGAAAGTTTTGTGGCATGTTAATTTTTCCTGATTTAGCAAAATTGCAAGAATATGCCCAAACTTTAAATTTATCCTTGTCAATTTCTGAATTATCAATCGCCGAATTATTGCAACACCCAGAAATTATCGCTCCCTATCAA
>CALKUU010000063.1 GCA_937996665.1 uncultured Xenococcaceae cyanobacterium
CATCATCAAGAACGCTATTTAGAAAAGTTGGGTGGATCTGAGCAATATAGTAAGGCTTTTTATCTGCCAACCAAAGCCGATTTGTATGTCTCGGAATTGCGACAATGGCTTAATTTATTTGCAGCCGATCCATTTCCTGGCGAGCAACTTCCTCCCGCACTCTCTAAAGATCAACTGCTAGATCGCTATCATTCTCATACCAAGCATTGCGCTAGTTGTCGTGGTGCTTTAAAAAATATCCAAAAATTGCAGATAGTTAGTGGAGTCTTGGCAGTTTTAGCTCTGGGTTCTAGTCCCTTATTGGGGTTGTTTTTTGCTCAGTCTAGTTTGTGGTTGACTGTTGGCGTTAGTGCGATCGCTTTAGTTGCTAGCCTCAGTTATTGGCAGCTTACTCGCCTAGTCAAGAAATTCTCGCAAGGAGTTGCTATCCCAGCTAGAAATCAAGATCGCTAAATCAAAATGACTAATTTTGAGAATGTCTGATACCTTAGAGGTTAAGTTTTTTCTATCTTGTGAGTGTTCATGGCTGCTAAACCTTCCCCTCGCGAAATCATTACTGCCTTACTACCCCATTTACGAGTGGCGGCTGGTTATGCTCGTTATTTGCAAGCAAAAATTCAGTCACTTCCCGATAAAGATACGGGCAATAATGTGTTTACCGCAGCCCTAACTGATGCTGATCTCTCGATTCAAACCTTGGTAGAGGTCGCTCTTTTAGGAACATTTCCCGAGCTGCGTTTTTTTGGGGAAGAGTATGAAAGTTCGCGCAACACTAAATATTTTCGTTCGATTGAGCTAGGAGAACAGGGGGATTATTTAGTGACCCTAGATCCGATTGATGGCACAAAGCTTTATATGGATGGCAGTGATAATTATCTGATTATCCTGTGTATCTTGAATGCCGATGACTATGAAGCCGTGCTGACAATCTCCCCTGCGACTAATGACTATTGGGTAACTTTTCGCGGTGAGGGCATTTTTGTTGGTGATTTGGCTAAAGATTTAACTGCTGCTGTGCCACTGCGAACTACCCAACACAAGTCAACTATCTTACTCGGCTGGAACATGGCGTATGTGAAGTCGGCTCTGGATGATAAGTATGAGGTGATTGATTTAGAGAATTCTTATGTGCGCGATCGCAATTTCCCTAACTACAAAAATATCTTTTCTGGGGATTTAATTGGTTGGATTACGAAGCGGGGCAAGTTTATTGATAGTGCCGCTTTGGCTTGGATGGCAAAGGAGGCTGGCTATGTAGTCAGCGATTTTAATGGTTTACCACTTCAACCACTATCTAGTTGTGAAAATTATAGTTATCAAGGGATTTTAGTCGGGGTTAATGAAGAGGTTCACCGCGATTTGTTAGCTGCGGTGCAAAGTTAAGAGTGATGGTGATTGGAGATCTGAAGTATGGAATATGACTGTTCTTTGTTGATGGTTTTTTCAAAGCTAAAGATCTTAAATATGATCTTGTGATTGAGAACTGTAGTAGAACCTAATCTAATCCTTGAATAAAATTTTTGCTGATAGCTGCGGTACTTTTGTGGCAAGATTTACTTGTCCAATCATTTCGGCAAGTAGTGACAAACAACAATCAGGTTAGTTCTGACCAGCTAAAAGTTATGCTGGAACTTTATAAAACTGCCGTTGAGGAATATCGGTTTCAAGTTAATCTCAACTGGGATCGCAACAAGTTTTATGTTCTACTCAATTCTGGTCTCATTACCGCTAGTTGCGGATTGTTAAGAACATCTGGATTTAAGTTTGCTGAATTTTTAACATTACCTCTATTTATTCTTGGTTTCTTGGCTGCTTGGTTGGGCTACAAAACTCTGATTAAGGGAATTGAATATCGCAGACGAGCAGTGATCAAGAAGACTCAAATCGAGCAGAAGTTTACTACCTATAGCGACATTCTTCCTATCGATACAACTGAGGGAATGCGGCAGGCTCAAGATCTATTAGCTGATCCAGAGGCATATTATCAAAAAACCCCCAGATTTGGGACTATTTCTTATTTTTTGGCTGCTTTGTTTATTGTGTTAATGATCGTGAATTTTGTGGCTTTGCTGTATTTGGGATTATTGGGTTTAAAATTTGTGGCTGGTTAGAGCGATCGCTTAATTGTAATCTCATCTAAACTAGTAGCTATGATAAAAGGCAGATAGTTATTTTTTCTAATTCATCACTAATGGCGGCATCATGACTAGCGTTACCTTGAGCTTTAAATCCTTAGTTGGCAAACTTAGCGAATCTGACTTGGAAAGACTTTGTCAAGAAAACCCTGATGCCAGATTAGAAATTGATACCCAAGGAAAGTTAATTGCTATGTCTCCAACTGGAAGCGAAAGCGGCAGAAGAAATATGAGTCTTGCTGCTCAAGTATGGAACTGGAATAGCCAAACAAAGTTAGGTATTGCCTTTGATTCTTCGACAGGGTTTAAACTGGCGAATGGCGCAATTCGCTCTCCTGATGTTAGTTGGGTGACTTTAGCAAAGTGGAATAGCTTAAGCAAAGAGCAAAAAAGAAAGTTTGCCCCTATCGATCCTGATTTTGTGATTGAGCTAATGAGTCCCATATGCGAAGCGGTATCCTTTAGGACAGATGACCGTGATGAGCTACGGCGTAAGATGCAAGAGTATCAAGAATGTGGAGTTAGATTGGGTTGGTTGATTGATCCTGATGCCAAGGAAGTCGAAATTTATCGCGGTTCTCAGTCAGGTGTGGAAATTTTAGAGAATCCTCAAAGCTTATTTGAAGAGGAGATTTTGCCTGAGTTAATTGTGGATTTAAAAGAGATTTTTGCTTGATAATAGTAATTTAGAGCGATCGCCCTATTCCCATTCTTTCAAAAAACTCAAGATCAAACTTAATTCATCAAAGTTTCACTGATCCCCAGATCTTCTTGATAATCACTTTAAATCTAACTCGAAAATCTTAGCTAAATTTAGAGGTAGTTTAGTAAACTTCAATAGTCTTACGAGTTATGAACCAACTTTTAAACGCACCTAAATTTCAAGAACAACAACAAGTTTCTTTTGCAGGAGGACAAGGGAGAATTCTGTCTTTGCAAGCTGATGGAATTGATTGGTTGTATAGTGTCCAAATGCCTCTGGGAGTAGAGCCAGACATGGGTAGAATTGGTTATGAGACAATTGTCTTGATGTCAGAAGCCGAGTTAAGCTCAACCATTTCCTAAAAGTTCAAGTAATAGTTCATCCACCATTAAGGATTCTTGGTTTTGCTTTTTGAGAAAAACTGACCAAAAGTAATTATCAATTAACAGTGAATTATTAACCAACCCTATTCTTTAGTAGCTGCGATCGCTAATTTTGCTTCGGGAAGTTGACGCAGCTCATCCA
>CALKUU010000064.1 GCA_937996665.1 uncultured Xenococcaceae cyanobacterium
AAAGTTCCAAAATACCCGCGACCCTCTTACCGAATCGGTAGATAAGATAACTCGCTACGGATTGCAGGTCATGGCTGGGTTTATTATCGGCTTCGATAACGAGAAAAAAGGCGCAGGCGATCGCATTGTTAGCTTTGTTGAGCAAACCGGCATTCCGATGGCGATGTTCAGTATGCTGCAAGCTCTTCCTAACACTGCCCTATGGCATCGTTTAGAGAAAGAAGAAAGAATGCTCGACCAAGGTGCCAACATCAACCAAACCACCTTGATGAACTTTATTCCAACTCGTCCGATTGAGGATATTGCCAACGAATATGTAAACGGATTCTATCAACTCTACGACCCCAAAACCTACTTAAATCGTACCTATCGTTATTTCCTCAAGTTGGGTGTACCCAGACATTCTGGTAAACGAAAAATTGATAGTAGCTCAATTAAAGCCCTGCTTACTATCTGTTGGCGACAAGGAATTATAAGAGAGACTCGCTGGATTTTCTGGAAGAACTTCATGGGAATTATTCAGCGCAACCCTAAACTAGTACCTCTTTACTTTGTTGCCTGTGCCTACCTAGAGCACTTCCTCGAATATCGTCAGATTGTTACTGATAAGATCACTGACCAGTTAGAAGCTTACATAGCTAGTCAACCGGAAAAGGATCAACTGGTTGCTTAGATTGAGAAATAGATTGTGGAATCGGACTAAATAAATTAAACAATTTAATCACTAACCCTAACAATAATTAGTATTTATCGGCTAATATTCTTCAATGATTGAATTTGTTAAAAAAATGCTTACTTGGGCATGATCGTCTCGTCCTATTCCACGATTTCTTAACTTTATTTTGTGAAAAGCTTGGTTGGGTTTCGAAACGGTATTTCTAGGGACAGTAAAATTAAAGACTTTTTCATCTTCCTTGTTGTCGTCAGTATTTTCGGTAGTACCTTCAAACAATCTTCCAGTACCCTCAACTTGAACTTCTCCTCTACCCTCAATTTTGGCAGTTAAGTCAATCTCGATGCGACAACCAGAACCCAAGGAAAAATCTGGAATTTTAATTCTCGAAGCAGAGTGATCGACGTCTAAAAAAGTACTTACTGGATGAAGTCTAAAAACTTTTTCATCAGAAAAAGGCCAATTTGTTGCGTCAGTTCCGTCTATTATAATTAGTCCTACCAATCGTCTAGCCATAGTATTTATCTAAAATAAATATAGTGTCTAGATAAAACTCGAATAACTTATTTAAATGTCTTATTTGAATGGTTTACTTGTATAACTATAATTCTGGTAGACAACGATATTTTTGAAGAAATGTTGCACTATTTAATAATAATAACAACAAATTAAATTGTTATCAAAGTAATAGCTGCATCCTCTTAGGTTTAAATGCCGTGACTTTTACCAATAACCCAATGCCGACGAAAAAAGCGAGCTAGCGAAGTTTCTTCTAAAGCTAAATAGATCGGTCTCCCGTGGGGGCAAGTACGAGGATTACGAGTAGTTTGCCAACGGTTGAGAATGTCTTGCATCGTTGCTAGGTCAAGTTCGGTGCCATTTTTAATCGCCGTCCGACAAGCAGTAGCCACCTGAGCAGTTTCTAAATCTCCACCCCAACTCAACTCAATTAAAGCAGCTTGGCAATCATCTCGATTAGCGATCGCTTCTGGAGCATCGCGAACTGTCCAAACATCTTGACCAAAAGGTTCGATCTCTAGACCAATTTGCTGCAATTGTGCCACTTGATCTTCTTTTAATTTACTCAAAATAATTGGTGTTGCTAAATCAACAATTTGCCAGCGATCTTGCAACTCCTCAAACAAAACCCGTTCGTGGGCAATATGCTGTTCGATCAACCACATTCCATATTCGTGCTCGGCAACAATATAGGTTTTGTTAACTTGAGCGATCGCTTTTAAATCAAAACTACCAATTTCATCAGTTAATTTTCCCCTTGATTTTTGAGGTGATTTTAGAGCTGGGTTAACATCACTCAAATCATAATCTTCAGAGGCTTCAGCTACTTTAATTACTTGCTTAATTCGGCGATCGCCAAAAGCTTGAGGTAGATTACTATTGTTAATCTTCAAAAGTTGATCGATAGCATGATTAACTTTTGCTTGCCAATGGTCGATAGAGTGTAAATAAATCTCAGCTTTGGCGGGATGACGATTCCAATCTACCTGAGTAGGATCGATATTTAAGTGTAGAAAAGCGACAGGAAAGCGATCTTTGGGAAGAGTTCGGCTCATTCCTTTCGTAATTACTTGTTCTAGTTCGGGGCAACGCACCACCCGACCATTAACTGCCACCACTATCCAGTCCGAGCGATAGCGATGCAGCCGATCTGGTAAGCCTAAAACCAACTCAATAATTGCCGCTTGATCTAATGTGGAGGACTCACTTACATCCTCTTCTAACTTAGATTCTGACAGCTTTAAATCCGACAATCTAAAATATTGAAAATCGCTGCTGCTAACCTTTTTGAGAAATTGAGGCAAGATTTGCTGAGCAGTTCGACCAGCACTAAGATGAAACCAAAGACGCTCCTTTTGCTTAACCTGCCAAGTAATTTCGGGATGGCACAGGGCAATGTGTTGAATTAATTTTTGAATCGCTTTTAGCTGAGTCGAAGTATCAGGCAAACCGCGACGGCGAACTGGCAACTGTCCAAAAATATTACTAGCAGTAATAATTGTGCCTGGGGCGATCGCGATCGCTTCTTCAGTGAGAGGGCAGCCTTTCTGATAATCAACTAGCCAACCAACAGAATCTAACCTACCTTTAAGGCGACTACGAATAGTTAGATCTGCTACCTGAGAAATACTATGGAGAGCTTCCCCTCGAAAACCTAAACTAGTAATTTGCCATAAATCTTGGCTTGT
>CALKUU010000065.1 GCA_937996665.1 uncultured Xenococcaceae cyanobacterium
CGTTCATAACCACTAAAAAGCTCATCACCAGCATCACCAGACAGACTTACTGTGACATGCTCTCTTGTCATTTGTGCAAGAAGAAAAGTCGGAATCTGAGAACAATCGCCAAAAGGCTCATCATAAAAACTAGGAATCTTAGGAATCAAATCAAAAGCATCTTGGGAGCTAACATACATCTCAGTATGATCTGTACCTAAATGTTCGGCAACAGCTTGAGCATACTGAGCCTCATTGTATTCATCTTCGCCAAAACCAATCGAAAATGTTTTAATTGGTTTTTCACTTTGCGCTTGCATCAAGGCAACAATCGTCGAAGAATCTACTCCACCAGAAAGAAATGCGCCCAAGGGAACATCCGATATCATTCGCAGCGCAACCGAATCCTTTAATAGTTTTTCTAGCTGCTCAACTGCTTCGTTTTCACTCCCAGTAAAACGATTGGCAGAACCTTGTTCCGCGGCTTCTTTAGCTGACCAATAAGTAATCGGGTTTAAGGAAGAATTTCTGCCCTTAATAGTTAGAAAAGTTCCAGGTAATAGCTGATAAATATTTTCATAAATTGTGTTCGGTGCAGGAACATATTTATAGCGGAGCATTGCAGTCAGCGAACTCCGATTAACATCGGCAGAGAAATTAGGATAAGCTCGTAAAGCTTTTAATTCTGAGCTAAATAAGAAGGTAGAGCCAAACCAGCCATAGTAAAGGGGCTTCTCCCCAAAGCGATCGCGACCCAAATGTAAAACATTCTCTCGACGATCCCAAAGAGCGAAGGCAAACATGCCATTAAAGCTTTTAATCGATTTTTCTAAACCCCACTCACAAAAGCTTGCCAACATGACTTCTGTATCTGAGTGACCTCTAAACTTGTAACCTAGTTGCTCTAATTGTTTACGAATATCTAGAAAGTTATAAATTTCACCATTGAAGACAATAATGAAACGACTATCCGCCGACACCATCGGTTGATGACCCTCAGGAGACAAATCTAAGATTGCTAACCTTCTATGACCTAAAGCAATACCTCTAGATTCATCAACCCACTGTCCTCCATCATCTGGACCACGAAGGAACAGAGTGTCAGTCATTTGCTGGGCAACAGCCTGTAGACCTTGAGCATCCAATTTTAGAGTAGTGTCCCAAAAACCTGTAATCCCACACATAAGTTATTAAATAAAGTTTTTAAATATAATTTTATTAATGCCTTTTATCCTAATTATCCACCATAAATTTTAATTCAACCATAATCTAAGTCCGAACTTCATCGATTAGATTTTCCCAGGAATTCATTACGGAACTCAGACCAAATCGATCTATGATCTTGCTAGCCTTAGTTCCTAACTGCGAACACTTATGGTTATCAGTCATCAATTCTGCTAGGGCTGCGGATAAAGCATCAATATTTTCTGGGGGAATTAGGATTCCATCCACCTGATTTGTAATAATTTCGTCTGGGCCACAAGGACAACTTGTGGCAATTACTGGCAAGCCAGAAGCCATCGCTTCACAGAGAACGTTGGGAAAGCCTTCATGTCTAGAGGATAAAACAAAAAGATCAGCCTGGTTTAAATATTGATAAGAATTAGGTTTTTTGCCAAGAAAAGCAACTCTTTCTGTTAAACCCAATTCATCTCTCAAAGCTACTAGTTGCTGACGGAGTGAACCTTCCCCCAAAATGGAGAGTGTCCATTCAGAAGTTGAAGAAGGTAACTTGGCAAATGCTCTTAGCAGAAGATCAAATCCTTTTTGTGACTCCAAACGCCCCATCGCTAACAAAGATTTGGGCTTTAAAAACTGCTCATCGGTCTCAAAACTAGAAGGGGGGATAATTACAGGATTAGGAATTATGCGAACTGTCTTTTGCCATTGAGATGGGATATATTCTAGGGAAGCTTTTGTTTGGAGAACTATCGCGTTAGCAGATAAATAAGTCCATCTTCTGATAACTTTCCAAACCTTACTAAGGGTCGAGTTTAAAGTGACTTCGCGCTCGGAAACAATAACAGGAATACCCAGTCCTCTCGTAGCTAGCAAAGTTTGAATATTAGTTTGATTGAGAAAACTAATCACCACATCTGGATTAGATTTAGTAATTGCTGTTCTGAGCTTGCTGATCCGAGCAATATTATTAGCGATCGCAGAGGCAACACTTTTTGAGGTTTGGGCAAGATTTAAAGGCTGATGATCAACTTTTGAATCTAATTTGTAGAAGGGAACATCATCAACGTCAGTAAAAGTTAGCAAAGTGACTTGCTGGTTGTGGTTAGCCCAGTAATTAGCCATAGTTGACATCACTCTTTCTGCACCACCACAGGATAAAGAATGAATAACTAGAGTTATCTTCAACATAGTACTTAAATTAATTTCAGAGATTATTAATAAGAATAAAAAAGCTACAAATTTGTTTTTAAATCAACTATCGGCATTGATATATCGCGTCAAATTTCTTTGAGCAAAAAAATAGAGAAATACAAAAGAAATCAAATAAACTAAACTAGTTGAGAGAGCAATACCTTTTACTCCCCAAATATTTAAAAATAAATAATTGGCAACAATATTCACAGTTAAGTTAATAGCAGATCCCCAAGCAAGAATTTGGTTTATCCCTAGAGAATTTACTAATCTAACCACCAGAATGCTTGCTATATAAAAAGGTATTTGTAAAGCATAGCTAGCTTGAATTTGAGACACAATAATAGTATCTTCACTGGTAAAAGAGCCTCTTTCAAACAAAGTTCTAACTAAAAATTCTGAGCCAAAAAGGAGAAATAAAGTTAGAGGAACTGCCGTGAAAAAAATCAGTTTCAAATAGTATTGAAAAGTGTGTTGAACTTTAGTCCATTCTCCTTGGGCAATTGTTTTTGAGAAATAAGGAATTACGGCAGTTCCTAACGCCAAGGTAGTAAGGCTTAGGGGCAAAGCGATTATTCTGTCAGCATAGCTCAATGCAGAAACGCTACCTGGAGCAAGGGTTGCTGCCATAGATTGATCGACTAAGTTAGTACTACACATTAAAAATGCACCTGCTGCAACTGGTGCACATTGATTCACTACTGCCTGTAAATTGCGATCAAATTTTGTCCATTTGGGCAATAGAGGCACTTTCTGCTTTTTCAAACCTATACCCAAAATTATCAGTTCTAAAGAACCACCACAGATTAAGCCCAATGCCAGAGCAAAAATACCCAAGTTAGGAAGTAAAAAGAGTAACCCAACTGTGGCAATAGGTGTAGCAGTGGGAGATAAAGCGGCTAAAGCAAACTTTTCCCCTGCATTTAAAACCGAACTCCAAATAGAAATCAGACCAGAAATCACCAGAAAAGGGGCAATAGCAGATAACAGCTTAGTGGTTAATGCTAATTTTTCTGGGGAAAAACCTGATGCTAATACTGGCAAATAAAATGGTGATGATAACACCATCAAAACTGAAGCGGCAGCTAATAATGCCAAAGCGATTACGCTAGCGCTTGCCACTAAATTTTGGGCAGGGACTTTTCCCTGTTGCTCCCTGACCTTAATGTAGGTAGGAATTAAAGCTGCTTGGAAAGAACCAGAAACAACATTCATAATAAAAGCTGGAATCACGAAGGCAATTAGAAAGGCATCTAATTCATCTCCAGTCCCAAATTTCCAAGCAACAAGTAACTCTTTACCTACCGATGCAAATTTAACCAAACCTGTCGATACACCGACTATGAGAAAAGCTCCCATGATTTGGCGATTCATAGAGCCTTTAGTCAAACTTTGCCAAATATTAAGTAGTTTGTTATTTTTTTTTTGTTTTTCCATCTTAAACACTTAATTTGATGAAGTCCTAGATGGCAAACGAAAGTGACATGTAGAACACATGATTGAGTTAATAATTTTGAGTTTTAAATTTAGTTTGCTTTTATTTAGCAACCAACTTGTTTTGTAAGAGTTTTTCTACTCCCAATTGGTCTAGTGGCTGGCAAAAAAGATAACCCTGACCGTAACGGCATTTTGTAGATTTCAACTGAGAAAGTTGTTCTGAATTTTCTATTCCCGAAGCTACTAACTCCCAACCTAAGCCCATTGCCTTGGTGATAATTTCCCTAACTATTTCTAGAGACTCGCGATCGCGATCAATGCGATTGATTAAGTGACGATCAATTTTGATCCAGCTAAATTCCTTATAAAGAAAATGAGGTTGAAAAATCCCGCTAATCGGACTGATATTGCCAAAGTTATCAATCTGCAAATCAATACCCAGCGACCTTAGTTTAGGGGTAATTTCCATTGCTAAAGGTAGATTCTCTCTAATTAAAGATTCACTTAGCTCTAACTTAATACAGCTAGGTTTTATATTGAATTTACGCAGACAATAGCGGATATGTTTGACTAGATTAGGCTGTAACAATTGTCGACTAGGAATATTAATACTAATCGAGCGACTATTTTCAATCCCAAATTTTTCTTGCCACAATTGAATCTGGCGACAAGACTCTTCTACAATCCAGGCTGTAATGGAAACAATAGTTCCAGTTTCTTCAGCCAAAGGCAAGAATTTGAGCGGAGAAATTAAACCTAGTTCTGGATGATCCCAACGCAGCAAAGCTTCAAACTCTTTAATTTCACCAGTCACAAACTCGACAACAGGTTGATAGAACAGTTTAAGCTCTTGGCGAGAAATAGCTTGAGGTAATTGATCTTCAAGCTGAGACAAAGGAATCGGTGAAGACAAATTACTGGTAACGTTGAGGGATCTCTTCAGTTGATTAGCGATCGCAGTAATTTCAGGCTGATCAGAATCTTTGAGAGATTTTTGATCTTTAGGTATATAGCCAGAAACCAACTCCTCTAACAAGTAAACAATCACCTTAGTATCATTATTCTTGACTGCTTTTTGCAGCATTTCTAATGTCAAGTCCAGATTATTAGGAACTATCTTAGAGGCATTTTGAACAACCAATAACTTGTTATGAGCTGTTGGTTGATATTCTTCACCGGCAATCAATAACTCCTCATACAGTTTCTCTCCTGGACGCAGTCCAGTAAAGACAATTTCAATGTCCTTTCCAACTTCAAAACCAGACAATCTAATTAAATCTTTTGCCAAATCAACAATTTTGACTGGCTCGCCCATATTGAGCATAAATATCTGATCCGAATTACTTAGAACTGAAGCTTGCAGAACTAGCTGAACCGCCTCAGGAATAGTCATGAAATATCTAGTAATTTCTGGATGAGTTATTGTAACAGGGCCACCTTTGGCAATTTGCTTTTGGAAGGTTGGGACAACACTACCACGACTACCTAAAACATTTCCAAATCTAACAACAACAAAGGGTTTACCTGTTTTCTTGGCAGCTTGCAAAACCAGCATTTCAGCAGTTCTTTTACTTGCTCCCATAATATTTGTAGGATTTACGGCTTTATCCGTAGAAACCATCACAAAGTTCTTAACATCAAATTCGATTGCTAAATCCAATAAGTTCTTTGTCCCCAGAACATTATTGCTTACAGCTTCAGGAGGATTCGCTTCCATTAAAGGGACATGTTTATGAGCAGCCGCATGGAAAATAATCTCAGGATGATAATTCTTAAAAGCGTACTCTAGACGGTATTTAAATCGCATATCAGCGATAAAGGGAATAATTTCAGGAGGATTATTTTTCCCATCTGATTCCTGTTTAAGGATCTGAACTACTTGCTGTAGTTCTTGCTGGATGTTAAAGACAGAGTTCTCTCCATGACCCATCAAGATTATCTTAGAGGGGCGACAGCGGAATATCTGACGACATAATTCACTACCAATAGAACCACCACCACCAGTAATTAAAACGGTCTTATTACGAACAAAATTAAGAACACTCTGGTTGTCTGTTTGGATTGGTGCGCGCCTTAATAAATCCTCGATTTTGACATCCCGAACAGAAGTAATTTTAGCCTGGTGACCCAAAATTTCGTTGATATTAGGTAGGGTTAAGGTTTTAATACCCATAGCCTGACACATATCAACGATTTCTCGGACAGTATTACCAGAAGCGGTAGGCATTGCAATCACAACCTGATTGATGTTTTTCATTGCCACAATTTCAGGAATTTGAAAGCGATTGCCAAGTACCGAAATTCTAGAAATTTTTAGACCCCATTTTTTAGAATCATCATCGATAAAAGCGATTGGATTGAAACCAAGTTTGGGATTGCGCTGCATCTCCTTAACAATAGAAACGCCACTGTCTCCAGCGCCAACAACTAAAACGCGATCGCGCCTGTAGTACTTCTTCTTATTTTGAGTGACTTTATCAACAGCTCTAACACTAAAACGAATTCCCCCAATCGCAACCAAACTCAAAATCCCATCTAGAAAAGGTAGAGAAACTGGGACTAAAGACAAACCAGAGAGGTGATTGACAAGAATCAAAAAAATCGTCTCAGCAATTACTGCTGCCAAAGTAACAGTTGCAATTTCTAGCAGTTCCTCAATACTTGCATAACGCCAATAACGCTTATAGAAGTTAAAGCTAGTAAATATACTTAGTTTAATTACCAAAAAACTAACTGTGGCAATCAAAAGACCATATTTATAATTTGCAATTACAGCAAAACCATCCAAGCGAAGGACAAGACTTAAAAAAGGCGTTAGTAAAAATACAAGTGTGTCTAAAAGTAAAAAGTGCTTGTTATTGAGAGTTAGTACTTTATTACCAAGCTTATATATATTCATCTTATTCTTGAATAAAGTTCTTAAAATTATTGTTTATAAAGACGAGAATCTGAGGAATGCAAGATCACCAAACTCTCTTAGGATGATCAAATCAAAAAAAATGATACTAAATTATTGAAAATCTTCTCAAATATAAAACCCACTTAGAACAAACTCAGTAGGAAAAATTCAATTGTATATAAAGAAATTATGTTTAAATTGTAAACTTCAACTTTGGGGTCTTCATTCTCAAAATAAAAAGTAAATTTCTAGTAAATACAACCAGCATTTTTATCTAAATTCCAAACTAGCCAAATCAACACATAATTCTAAAAGAAAATGTGCACCCAGTAACAGGATAAGTTTTTTTTCAATATTTTTGAAATTTTATTTATTTTATTAATTATTCTTATCTGGCTCAAATTCACGAATGTAAAATAGCAAGATAAATAATACTAAGTTTGGTAGTGATGTCTAAATCAGGACAATCCTGGCAAAGAAAGCCACCAGAGAATCTGTTTACTAGAGCGTTTATTATATAAGCTCAAATCGAAACTTTATTGAAAATAAATATAGTTATATCCAGATTGTATCCTATATTTTTTGAAATTTGATTTATTGCGCGAAGAAAGTTGCTTATTAAGTTAAATCGCCAATCTTATGTCTAAAATGTAAACTCATTGAAATTACTTAGCTCAAATAGCTAATCTTATGTCGAAAATGTAAACTAATTAGAATTACTTAAGATAACAGAAGAAATAATAATAAATTACTCTAAAAAAAAGGTTTTCGCTAATGCTTTTTTTGTTATGACATCAACTAATCATATTCATAGGAATATTCTATATAAGTTCCAAAATCACTTGAAGGAAATATTCCTTTAGTTACAGTTGGAATAAATTTTTCAGTAATTATATTGAGATCATCTTGGTCAATACATTAGAAATTATTATCAACAAAAAATAAACTATTATGTTTTTTAAATTCTTCCTCCACTAAAATTAATCAACAAAATTCGTCCCTGACACAGAAAAACTAGATAAGTTGAATTGAGAATTAGTTCTCAACCTCAAATCACAAAAAAAAGAGCGAACAATTGGTCTAAACTCAGGTCAAACTCTAGTATTTGTTGTAAATCATGATTGTGAATTCTCAATCCTGGCAAAATCGAATTGGACATCAAAGAGAAGTAATCTGGAGAGGATGGCAGACTCGCTATAGTTATTTAAAAGGAGTCTCGAAAAACGCTAGCTCACAACCTCCCATTTTCCTAATTCATGGTTTCGGCGCCTCAATTGAACATTGGAGAAATAATATATCAGCGTTAAATCAGAACCATAGTATCTATGCTCTAGACTTATTGGGCTTTGGAGCCTCGAAAAAAATTAAAACAACCTATACAGTGGATCTATGGGTCGAACAGGTTCATGACTTATGGCAGAGTCTGACAGATAAACCGATTATCATAATCGGCAATTCTATTGGCTCCTTAATTTGTATTAGCGCAGCACTGAAATACCCAAAGATGGTTCAAGGGATTGCCATGTTAAGTTTACCCGATGTCTCAATTCGAGAAGAAATGATTCCTCGACCATTTAGACCGATTGTCAAAAGAATAGAGAATCTTGTAGCTTCGCCATTACTAATTAAAACTCTACTCAAAGTTGCAAGAAGTCCTAACGTTATCCGCAAGTGGGCGAAAATTGCCTATGAAGATGAAGAGTCAGTTAATGATGAGTTAGTTAAAATTCTTTCTTGTCCAGCATACGATCTAGGAGCAGGGGATACATTTTATAGTCTATTCACTAGTATCCGAGAACCTCAGTTCTCCATCCCTGCAAAAGAAATTCTTCCTCAGTTAAAGATACCTATGCTGTTAATTTGGGGAAAACAAGATCGAATGGTTCCTCTTCAATTTGCTAAATCTTTTGCCCAAATGAATAATCAACTGGAATTAATTTTACTTGATGATGTTGGTCATTGCCCTCATGATGAGAAACCAAAAGTATTCAATAAAATTATTGTGAATTGGTTGACTCAGAAGTTTGATTCTCAATTATGATGAGAAATTGAATAGAAGAAGATCTAGTTAATTTAATTTTGTGGCTGCAATTGATATGAAGCATACCATCTCAGTATTAGTTGAGGATGAAGCTGGGGTTTTAACTCGAATAGCAGGACTCTTTGCTCGTAGGGGCTTTAACATTGAGAGTCTTGCTGTTGGCCCAGCAGAAAAGGTGGGTATCTCTCGGATTATTATGGTCGTACCTGGAGATGACAGCGTCATTGAGCAGTTGATTAAACAACTGTACAAATTAGTTAGTGTGCTAAAGGTTCAGGACATTACGAAAACTCCTTCTGTTGAAAGAGAGTTGATGTTAGTAAAAGTCAAAGCAACTGCCTCTAATCGTAGTGAAGTTATTCAAGTAACTCAAATATTTCGTGCTCGGATTGTCGATATTTCAGAAGATAATCTCACAATTGAGGTGGTAGGCGACCCTGGAAAGATGGTAGCGATTATCCAGATGCTCAATAAATATGGAATTCGCGAGATTGCGCGAACAGGGAAAATAGCTATGACTAGAGAATCTGGAGTTAATACGGAGTATCTCAAGTCATTGGAAGCAAAAGTATATTAGTAG
>CALKUU010000066.1 GCA_937996665.1 uncultured Xenococcaceae cyanobacterium
ACGGAAAGGAAATACCAGCAATAAGCAAGCAATTCTTTATGAGGTGATTGCCGAAGACACGAGCGAGGAAAGAACTGCCCTGAGAAGAAAACAACCAGCAGAACCAGAGTCGGAGCCAACTTATACTCAACTGAAGTTAGTTAGCGATCGCTCTAAACCCAAACTTAAAAACCAAAAACCCAATCTGAGAGCGGCAGAAGAGTCTTCAGACTGGGATCTAGAGGATTAAATAGTTCGGAGTTCGCTTGCCCTCGAATGGAGGAATTCGGAAAGTAATAATGGTAGGATGTGTTCCTTTTTATCAATGTTATTGAAGCAGATTTATTATGTGGGGAACGCACCGAGATGATCTCAATTAACTTTTAAACAATTGAAATAAAAAATAATGACTCCTTCAGATGAAGTAAATAAACGCTTTCCACGAGGCACAAAGGTTAATGGTATTGTTCGCAGTCACACCCATTATGGTTATTTTGTAGAGATACCAGGAATTGAAATTCTTGGACTTGTTGAAACTATTTTAATGGATAAATCGAACAAAAAAAGTATCCCAGAAATCGGTTCTGAAATTGAGGCAGTGATACTACAGTTTAGAGATCCTAAAGTTATGTCTCCTCAAGACTCTTTGAAGAGACAATTTCGCTTAACTGTCAATCCCGCTGCTCTTGCGAATCCAGAGTTAATAAAGCCGTTAGAGGAATAGATTTTGATTGAAGGGTCGATTAGTTTGACTCACTCTACGAGATCGGCGATCTAAAAACCAAAATCCCAATCTGAGAGCAGCAGAAGAGACTTCAGATTGGGATCTAGATGATTAAGGTTTTAGTTATGGTTAGCTAATCGGTTCAGAATCTGGCATTAAATTTGCTTTCTGACGGAACATCTCTTTAATAATTAGGGCAGGATCAACATATTCACCATTATGCTTAAGCACCCAATGCAGGTGAGGGCCTGTTGTCCTACCTGTTAAACCAATTCTGCCAATTCTAGTCCCAGCAGGAATAACCTGTCCTTGAACTAACTGAATTCCCCCATCTTTATCGAGCATCACTTTGCCATAAGGAGAATCTTGAACATAGCCGTTGAGATGACAGTAAACATGCTCCCAACCTCCAGACTCAATAATGACGTGAGTACCACAAGCGTTATCTTTCTGAACCACAGAAATTTTTCCTCCCCACCAATTACGAACATAGCTGCCAAAAGGAGCAGCCATATCTAAACCATTATGAAATTGGACTTTTCCAGTAATAGGATGACGACGATAGCCAAAAGGAGATGTATAAGACTGAAAGTTTTCGACTGGGAAAAACCCATTTTGCCAACTAGTACTAGCAATTTCAGTGGGATAGGCTTCGGCAACTGAGACTTGAACATGTCCTAGTTCAGTAATTCTCAATTGAGAAGTTCCTACGAACAAAACAAGTCCCATCACCATAGAGAGGAAAGCACTACGCCATCTATTTTTAAGCCAGGTAGTTTTTAAAGATAGTAATTTTGAATAATTAGCTTGCCAGAACATATAACAGGACTGTACCTTAATTTTTTAAATTTTTTCCGCGCGACAGAAATGGTAATTAGCTTATAACTACCATCAATTTCAGCCGATAAACTCAGCTAATCAAAATAAGATTAGTTTTAGATATTTAGAATACTTCTAAAAAAACGAGACCGAATAAAAAGTTTAACCCTTAGGATAACAAGTAAAAATATAGATCTGGAGAATACTCTGAGTTAGAGAATAGTAATTTTATGATTTACATATTCTATACAAAGTATTTTACCAAATGAACCTCCTAATTTACTGAAAATCAGGTGATTTCACGCTGATAATATTCTCTATAAACCATAAATTTGCTAGAATTCACGAATAATATATTAATTTATTTATTCACAATTACTTTAAGCAATGATCAGAGATATCTTCCCTTTTCTATTTGAAATCGACAAAGTTGCGATCGCTGGAGGATGTTTATGGTCATTAGCACTATATATTGTCTTATCAGGTTTTAAAGATTGGATTACGACTCAGTTCCTAAGATGGTTAAACTTTGCAGATCGTTCCCTTTATACTTCTGTTGAAGAATTTGAAGAGACAAAAGTTACTAGAGAATCGCAAAATACTTTTTATGCTTCGATTATGAGCATTGTCCCTTTTCTAGCGATCGGTTTTTTGAGTAGTTGGGGTTTAGATATTAGTTTGGGAAATAGTTGGTCAATTAGTCTCGGAATTATGACCTGCATTTTGGGAGGGGTTTTTGCCCTTGGTCGTCAGAATGAATATTATTAGCCTGCTAACTAGCTAGTTTTAGATATTGTCGGATTAGGATAGGTTCTGAAACTTAAGTTATTTAATTCAGGTAATTTCAACTAGTTTATATTGTTAGCTTTTAGAGCCATCTTTCTTAGTAACATACGTCTTTTGACTGATCAATTAAAGGAAGAGGAACTTAATAAAATTTACTTGCGTCACACCAATTAATAGGAACTTAATTTATTTTCCAATGGGCAAAACATTTTTGACAACAAAACGTACCTCTTTTTTAACTGGATTACTGATGTTGACGCTGAGCTTGAGTAGCACAGCTTTGGCTGCCGATCCTTTTAGAGAAAAAGCTGCTAGAGATATTGGCGAGCATACAGAAGATGCTTTTACCACTGTTTTTTTGATGGGTAATTATAACGGTGCAAGAGAACCTTTGAAATTAGCCGAAACAAAAGAAGGTGATGAACCATTGGCTCATGCTTTGCGAGCTTCTTTGGCTTATACAGAAGAAGATTGGGAAACAATTAAGGTCTATGCTCTCAAGACATTGCAGGCTGCTGACAAGCTAAAAGCGACAGACCCAGTACGAGGTAATCTTTACTTGGCGGTTGGTCATTTTCTAGATGGAGCCTATCGCTACGAAAAAGAAGGTGCAGTCAGTGCAATTCAAAAGCTACAGCTTGTTTTTAAACATTTTGATGCCGCTGAAGATGTCGATCCTAAAGATCCTGAGTTGAATTTGATTAAGGGTTATGTTGATTTACTCTTGGCTGTTAATTTACCTTTTTCTAGCCCTGATCAAGCGATCGCTAGATTTAAAGCTAATGCTTCTCCAAACTACTTGGTGAATCGAGGGATTGCTGTGGCATATCGAGATTTAAAAAAATATGACAAAGCCCTAGCCTCAGTTAACAAAGCTTTAGATATAGCACCCAACAATCCAGAACACTACTATCTAAAAGGACAGATTCTCAGAAAAATTGGAAAGAAGAATCAAGATATTGCTATTCTTGAAGCCGCTTTAAAAAACTTTGGCAAGGCAATAGATAAAGAAGCTCAACTGCCTACTTTTATTGTTAAACCCCTCAAGCGAGAAATGCGACAAACAAAAGAAAAGATTGCTGAGATTAAGGCAGCTAACGCTGCTATATAAAAGTTTGAATAGTTTTTGGTCTTGAGCTTTTAGGAATTAATTATGCTATCTTTTGAACTGAGATCAGCGCAGTTTTGAGACAACCTACTTTTTGCCATTTTTAGCTTTTGTTTAGCAATGGATAAATTTTGGTAGCTAAGCGATTGTTAGATATTAACAGTCCCACTTACGATCATTTAGGTATTAAATTTATCAAGCTCTACAATGACTATCTAAAAATAGTTTCAGAGAAGACTTTTCTAGTAAGAGATAAAAGTGTAACACCAGCTCCAAGTCTCTTCTTTCCTTTCAAAGAGATCTTGAATGAACTTCATTGCCACGTTTAA
>CALKUU010000067.1 GCA_937996665.1 uncultured Xenococcaceae cyanobacterium
TCTAAGAAAGTTAGTCGTTTATCTAATTTTGAGCGCCGAGAATATGAAAAATTAGAAACTAAAGTTGCCGATCTAGAAACAGAAAAAGAAAAACTAGAAATAGCTTTGGCAAAAAATGCTGCTGATTATGAACAGGTACAAAATTTATCTGATCAATTATCTAACTTAAATCAAGAGCTAGATCAGGCAACCGAAAGATGGCTTGAATTAGCCGAGCGAGATGCGTGAAGGGATTACCTTAATTCCTTCACGACCCACTATCGTTATTGTTTGACAACTATAGTCTCAGAGGATCATGGTTGTGATGACAATAATCAAGGCAACTCGTTTTTAAAATAAAGGACGGAAAGCATCATCTATAGTTGATCTGTTGCCATTAGTCTCAACTACGACATCGAGAATTTCATCACTTGTCTGGTTAAAAGTAGGCAGAATCCCAACAATTCTTTGATCAGATACAGATGTTAGATGAGCGATGTGGTCACCAATGGTTACTGTGGTGTTCTCTAATTCGCCAAAGTTAACCCCGCCAATCACAAACTCATTCCCTCCAGTGGCAGCAGCTCTATCTACTGAGATATCAAAGGCGATCGTTTGAGTGCTAACACTATCGTCATCAGGAATAGAAATTCTCAGCAAGTTGTCTAAGAAATCTACTCCCACAAGCGCACCACCAGGCGCTGTTACGATATCTAAACTACTGCCCAGTTCAAAAGATTGACTGTTTACTACTTCTTCCCCATCTTCGGACAATTCAAAATTGAGTACATTGCCATTAAATAAATTGGCAGCAAACAAACTACCTCTTAGTTGACCACCGAAAGCATTCGATCGAAACTCATCAATGCCATTAGTTGAAGCTGGAAATGTTGCTAAAGGAGCAGTAAAAGTATCACTGCTTGGTACATTAGGGTCAAATATACTAACTGCTTGTCTAGGATCTTCTAAAGCCCTAGCTGGGTTCGCATGACCAAAGAATCCTCCTTTTTGCACTAGGTTTAACTCATCTGCGGCAACTCCATTAGCTCCATTATCGGTAGCGAATAATCTACCCTGGGTAGTAAATACTAAATCGTAAGGATTGCGAAACCCAGCAGCATAAACAGAGACATCAGAACCTGGTGCAACCCTGACTAAAGAACCATTATTTTGATTATTGGGATCTGCTCCTGGTGGTACGTAAGTTCCTGGGACAAATTCATAAGTAACATTGCCATTAAAATCAGGTCGGCTGACTTCTGCTCTGAGAATTGCACCTGATAACGGGGATTCTGGAACTGTAGTTCTGAAAGTGTCATCAACAAAGCCGAAATCGGTAGTACCGCCAACAGCTATTAATAAATCTCCATTGTTGTCAAATTGAAGTCCATTAACGCCATGGTCGAATCCTGATACTGGCAAACCTGTAATAATGTCATTTAGATTGTCAAAATTAGCTCCATCGAGAGTTGAAACTCGATTAGAAAATTCGGTGGGATTTGGCAGTGGATCACGAGGAGCATTAGGATCTAGCTCGATCCTGATCTGACTACGACTGACATAGATTGTGGGCGAGTCGGAGGTATCGAAGGGGTTAAAGGCAATACCTAAAATACTAGTGGCTTCTTCCTGATTTTGGATAGTCTCTACAGTTTGTCTATCGATGACATTGTAATCATCATCGAAAGTATAAATTTGAATTAGTCCTGAGACAGTACCAACATAAAGGCGGTTATCTGGCCCCCAAGCAGCAGTGGTTGGTCGCTCAATATCTGTGATAACTCGTTGAGTAAAATTAATTTCGATTGATTCATCATCTATTATGCTGATGGGAAGATTGGGAACTTGCAAATTATTGTAGGCTCTGTCTTCACTGCTGACTCTGGAGTTAATTAAAACTCTGCGTGTTCCTGTTAAAGCATTGTTATCTGGTGCGCTGACCTCGATAACTTGAGGAATATCGAAGTTATCAGGAGTAAAAGTTATCTGTCTGGTACTAACTTCTAGAAGGTTATCTACTTGTAAATCAATTGTGACATTGGCAGTGGGGCGACTATTGAGTGTTAATGAATAGCTGTCGCTGTTAAAGCCTTCTGTAAGAGTTGTATTTCCGTTAGTTTGATCGATTAAAACTTGTGCTCCATCCAGTGGGACAATTTCGATCGCCGAAATTTTGGCATTGTTAATACTGGAGACTGCATCTAAATCGAGAACCCCATCAGTAATTTCAACTTGAGGGACTGAAACAATAAAGGCTGAATTTTGACCATCGAAAGCAGCATTAGAGCGAGATTGATAAAGATCTAAATCATCAATAACCTCAACACCTTCAACAGAAAGATCAAAAACTCTGGCTTCTGCATGATCAAAAAATGCTTCTGTAAAGTGTAAATGAACGGTGTAGTTGCCATTTAAGACGGGGATATCATAGGCTAAATTACCTTCCCATCTTTCAGATTGATAAAGAAAGTCATCTTCTGTATTCGAAATCGGATTATTTGGGTAGAGACCAATATTCCCATTGAGGAAATATTGATCTGCACTCCAGACATTACCTTGACTATCTACATATTCAGATCCACCAGCATTAATGCGAATTGCTTCGGGAATTTGCTCAGGATAAGATGAATCAATATTTCTAGACGTAGATTGAGGATTAGCTTCAGTTGCTCCGATCGCTATAGAACGAATACTGTTGCGTAAAGAACTATTCTGAACCGCACGTTCTACAACTAAATCAAACTGTTCTTTAGGAGTGTCAACAATAACCTGATTTTGGGCAGTATAAAACTTTTTAAGGAACTGCTTGGTAAAAAATTTGTTGAAATCAAAGGTATCGTAACGATTTTGTAGCAAAACTTCGTTAGAAATATCGATACCATATCGGTTTGTAATTAACGGATTACTATCTTGAATAGTAATTGCCGAGCTTGGGTTGGTAGTTTGACTATTTACCTTTGAATGACCTATAAAAGATTGATCAAAAATCCACGAATTTGTGTTGGTTCTGATAACTTCTTTGTCTGGGTAATTAGATTGACTCAGATCTTTTAGCGCCTTATCTTCTATTGCTCTG
>CALKUU010000068.1 GCA_937996665.1 uncultured Xenococcaceae cyanobacterium
AAAAAATTTATGCTTTACAGCAAACAATAACAGATTGCGTAGTTAAAAGTAAGCAACCTACTGTGATAATTGACTGAGCTAGATTTAGGGATCTTAATTGTTGAGAATTGACGATTAGCGATCGCGTATTTCTTCGTACAACAGATCTAATCCGATTAATACTTTTTCGCGATCAGAAAGATCGCCGATAATTTTGCGAACTGGTGGGGGCAAAACCTTTGAGAGTGTCGGTGTCGCCAAGATTTTATCTTCTTCTGCTAGCTGAGGATTTTTGAGGACATCAATTACTTTTAAAGCGTAAACTCCTTTAAAATCTTTTTCGAGAATATTCTTTAAAGTCTTTAACGCGATGACCGAATTTGGAGTATTTCCAGCAACATATAATTTAAGGACATAAGTTTTCTTGAAGTCGTGCATAATTCTTTTAAATATACGATTAATTAATATAATTTATCTATTTTGCCAAACTTTACGGGCAGCTTGGAATTCAAGTTTTAAGGCAATCAGTAGATATTGAAAAAACAATTTTTACCAAGAAGTTAAATTTTTTTCTTCTCTAGGTATAGAGCGGCGATACATTTCACACAAGTGGGCGATGATATCGACTAGCGCTAAACGGTAGTCTAGTAGAATATCTTCATTTCTTTTTTCTAACTTTAACTGTTGTGAAAATTCCCCCATTAAATCCATATGAATTTCTAATATTTGCGATATTGATACATCCGCAAAAAAAGCTAAGTTAACAAAGCGGTCAATTATTTGATTTATTTGGGAATCTTCTTCAAAATAATTAAGAATTATTTGTCGATACTCTTTCTCAAGCTGTCGATTCAGACTTTCTTTTTGATCCTGACTAAGATTGCGATAGAACTCCTCAGGATTTCTTTTATAGAAGATACCTAAGTAATTTAGCCTTTCTTTAAGCTTGTCAGCTAATGTTTGTTGTTGTGACTCTAAGAGATTGTAATTTTGTTCAAGAACTTCTTGAGACTCTTCTGCTGTTTCTGACAAAGAAAAAGCGGCAATATTTAAATTTAAAAATTGAGTTAAAGCCATATCGATGCTTGAGCAAATCAACTCAGTCTTACTAAGTTGAAATTTAACTTCAGCCGCATGATAGGAAATACGTTTAGGTTCTAATAATTTTTCATCCTCATAAGCGATCGCGGTAGGTATAAAGATCTTACGTGCTTGCAACTGAGCTATGAAGTCAAAGTGAGAGGACTTAGCTCGCATCAACAAACAATCAATTTGCTCTCGTTCGTTCTGAATCAGATTAATTAGTTCCTGAGGTTTATGAGCAATGTTTAATTCGTAGATATCGTGATTTAGCGATTTTTTTATCGCCGACAAGAATTTATTGTCGCTATCAAAGAGACAAATATAAATTTTGATCCTAATTGGGGAACTATTTTTTGTGAGATTATTGTTTTGAGGAATCGACATTCAAAGAAAATACGATAGTCAGAATGGCTAAAGTAGTTTAGTAATATGTTTTTCTATAAAATTATATTTCGATTGGCTTATTAAAAGTTAATAATTATTCTAGCAGGTTCGAGTTTTATAATTAAAAAGAATCGGAAGCGCTTCGGTGATCGAGATTAATTGGTATTTGGCGAGTCCAATTTTGTAGTTGTGTGGTTGATAACTTGCGTAGTGAAAATTTTACGCGGTATTGGTGACTCTTGATCTGGATGCGTTTTTGTAATTACTTTACTTGATATTAATTGAGTTTGCCCTCAATCAATGTCAGGTTTAGTCGACTATTGCTCAAGCTAACTTAGTTTCAAAAATTTTGCTCAGTTAATGTTTAACCTTGAAACCAAGCTCGAACAATTAATCCAGCCAGTCGCTTTCTGTGACTACCAATCCGATTTGTCTGTATGGCTCTCGGAAATTTTAGCTAGCTCTGAGGATGCGATGGTGATCGTTGATTCTGAGCATTTGCCTAGAGGGATAGTAACTAAATTGGCTATGTTGAGTTTATTTGCAGAATTTCTGCCAGTAACTCCAACTCCCCAAGAAATTGCTGATTTTAGGAAGTCTAACTTTCTCAATGACTTAATTCAACCTCTGACTTGTGTAAATAAGACGACTACCATTAAACAATTTTTGGCTAAATTTAGTGACAAGTCAGACAATAAGAATTATGCAGTAGTTGATAGTCAAGGTAAACTGCTGGGATTGGTAAACATCTCCGAACTTCTCAAATGTTGCAGTCAGTTTGCCATTGTTCGCGATCATAAGCCTAATCAGCTATTTCCCGAAGTAATTGCTAATCGTTCAGTGCAAAAAGGTGGACACTTTGTGTCAGAAAACGAGGATAAGAGACTACTTGAGCCGCAAATAATCAAAAGTTCAACTACTATTACTGACCGCGATTATGGTCTTGATATTAAAGAACAAGAGATTAATTTTTTGTTCTCTTCTCTCTTAAATCGTATTTCTCTGCCTCTCCAAATTAAGGGTGACAATGGCGGTGTTTGTTATGCAAATCCTGCTTGGCAACAAGAATTTGGTTCGAGAGCTTCTCTTGCCGATTCAGATGGACAGCAATCGGATAGATGTTGGTCGATTTTCAATAGTCAGAATTTATCTCGTCAGGGAGTCAGTAATCCCTTTGCCAATAAGATTGGGAAATATCATTGCTCTCAATTAAATAATTTTTTGTTAAGTCCTTTTCCTAGTAAAGTTAATCCTTTATCGAGTTCTGGTTTCTCTAATTGGTCGCAGGTACTTTTGAATGGGCAGGGGCAAGTAAATGGTCAGGGGCAAGATGTTCCTCTCAATGAGGGATCGTCAAGATCTGACCATGGTTCTAGTTTGAAGAAATGGACTTATCATGAATTGCCATTTACTATTAACCAGGATTCCTGTTCTGTAGATGGACAGCCTAAGTATTTTCTGGTTATAGCAACGAGGAATGACTCTTGTGGAGAAATTAGTCATGCTTTTTTCTCTCAAATTAAAAACAATTTACAGCAGCTACAAAATCAGTTTTTCTTGAGTATTAGTCATGATTTAAAGTCTCCTTTAACTTCGATCGTTGGTTTATCTCGGTTACTTAACGAAGAAAGGTTGGGGAAGTTAAATAAGGATCAACTGCGCTATAGCCAAATGATTTACGATAGTGGCAAGAAATTAATTACTCTTGTCAATGAGTTTTTGAATATCAATCGTTTAACGAATCAAACATTATCAATTGATACTGAGGAAATTTCCTTAGAGGACTTGATTAGGGAAGTTTATCAGCAAATTAGTGAGAAGTTAAAAGCGATCGCC
>CALKUU010000069.1 GCA_937996665.1 uncultured Xenococcaceae cyanobacterium
ATATTACATGGTTATCTATTTGGCTGGGTTGCAAGCTATACCTGCTGAATTATACGAGGCAGCAGCGATCGATGGCTCGGAAGGCTGGCAAAAACACTGGGATATAACTTTTCCCCTAATGCGTCCTTATCTTGCTTTAGTCGCAGTCATTTCAGCAATTTCGGCAACCAAAGTATTTGAAGAAATCTATGTAATGACCCAAGGAGGCCCGAGAAATAGTTCTAAAACAGTTGTTTATTATCTCTATGAGCGAGCATTTAAAGACCTAGATATTAGCTACGCCTGTACTATTGGTTTAATTCTTTTTTTGGGAGTTTTAATCCTATCGATTATCAATTTGCGTTTATCGAAAAAGGTTTCTTCCTAAACTAAAATCAGCAAAAAAAATAAGAACTTTGATATTCAACCAAAATTCTTATCGAGTCTGAGCAAAATTGTGAGAGGAAAAAGATTGAATAACAGCTAGAACCTAAGCAACTACAGGCTCAAGAATTGATTCTAGTTGCTCAATTCCCTTATGTAGGTGACGAGTTACAGTCATCGGGCTAATGCCAATTTTTTGAGCTGCTTCTTTACGAGGTAAATCTTGTAAGAACACACATTCAATCGCTGCTTTGGTTTTTGCTTCTAATTGGCTCATTGCCCCTTGAAGTTGCAGACGATCTTCAGTCAATTTACGCTGACGTTGACAACGAGGATCGGCGATCGTATCTCCGAAAGTGACAGATGAATCGATGGAATTAGTAACCACTGCATCCAAACTGATTGGTAAACGATTTTGCAGAGCTAACTGACATTCACTCCACTCTTGCAAACTAACTTCTAGAGCAGCAGCAAGCTCGTTATCTTTAGGTAGACGCCCTAACTTTTCAATTAATCCTTTTCTTAGCTTTTTGCCTCTAGCATAAAGCTCTTGCCAACGGCGAGGGATTCTCATCATACTGCCTCTATCCCTAAGATAATGAAGCATTTCTCCTCTGATATAAGGAATCGCAAAGGAACTAAAAGCAGACCCCTGTTGAATATCAAAACGCTCGATCGCTCTAATCAGACCAAGATAGCCAATTTGTTCCAAGTCTTCGTAAGGCTCAGCACATTTTCTACTAACTTGGTGTGCAACTTTCCGCACCAAACCAATATTCAGCTCAACTAATTTATTCCGTAATTTATTAGAAGGTTGCGAAGAATAATCCTGTAAAAGTTCTATGCAACGATAACTAAGCGACTTACTTGACATAACAGTTTAAATATAAATAATCTAAAAGTTCATTAATAATTTCTTTACAAACAATCTCAAAGTTACAAAAAGTATTTTTGGATCGCTTTATTTTGAACTGATTTAAATATTATTCTCTGTTGTTCTCAATCCTTATACCATGGTTGTTTTACTGAATATTTTAAATACCAATTTTTTATTTCCGCACAAATACGCAAGAAAAAAACACTTTTAATCCAATTAGTTTGAATATCAAATAATAATCTACTTTTATTTATATTTTCTCGTGAAATTTACACAAACAATTAGATTAGGCAAAAAAAAACACGCTTTAAACGTGTTTGGGATCAAGATAAAAATAGTCTTTATCTATAATTGCTATTTTTTGCTAACTTAAATGGCAGAAAAATAAACTTTAGATTTTGCAGGATCTGGAACCATTGTTTTATCTCCTTCTTTCCACTCAGCAGGACAAACTTCATCAGGATGAGATTGCACATATTGAAGAGCTTTAAGAGTTCGTAGAGTCTCGTCCACGCTCCGACCAAAAGAAAGATTATTGATTGTTGTGTGTTGAATAACGCCTTCTTTATCAATAATAAATAATCCTCTTAATGCCACCCCAGCTTCGGGGTCTAGAACATTGTAAGCTGTACTGATTTCTTTCTTAATATCAGAAACTAATGGATAAGCAATATCGCCAATTCCACCTTCCTTACGGTCGGTTTGAATCCAAGCCAAGTGTGAAAACTCACTATCAACAGAAACACCTATAACTTCTGTTTTTAAGGCTTTAAACTCTTCATAGCGATCGCTAAAAGCAATAATTTCAGTCGGGCAAACAAAGGTAAAATCTAAGGGATAAAAAAACAAAACTGTATATTGTCCCTTGTAGTCAGATAACTTAATTGTTTTAAATTCTTGGTCGACAACAGCAGTAGCAGTGAAAACCGGCGCATCTTGTCCAACTCTAATAGCTCCTTCTAAGCTCATATTCTTATCTCCTTACGCACAGTTAAAAGTAATCTTGTCTAGTTCGAGTTGTGAAAATAAAGAAAGCTGAACTTTATTCAAAGCTAATTACAGTCCACAAACCCTCATAAATATAACATGGAGCATAATCGTTATGATTATGTTTAGTCTTAATTTGAGTAGTACTTTTATCGTTTTGGCAACAAGATTGAATAGCGATTTTTGAGGCGATCGCTTATTTGTTGCCAATAGTCGTCTAATTTTAATTGAAAATCAGTCTGATCGAGCCGATTCAACCACAAAATAGCAGCATCGTCTCCTGTTTTAGGATAATAATTTTTTCTGGTTCCAGCAACTTGAAATCCGAACTTCTCGTAGAGTTGAATTGCTTTGATATTACTAGTTTTGACCTCTAGAGTCGCATGATGTAGCTTCCTCTTTTTTGCCTCTTGCAATAAACTATTGAGCATCAGCATACCCAAACCCTGACGCTGATACTGAGGATGAATACCGAGTAAGGTGATATGAGCTTCATCGACAATAGACCACATACAGCCCACCCCAATTAGTTTGGGAGCAGGAGACTTTTCTTCTTTGGTCATCTCGTCTCTCAGCCACAGCAAATGTAAGCTAGCGTTAGGACTATCGATTTCTCGTAAATAACCATCTTTAGACCAAATTCCCCCAAAGCATAGCTGGTCTAAAGCAAGAATTTGCTCGACCTGTTCGGCGATCGCCGAACTTATGGTTAAAGATTTCATGCCAACTTAGTGATGTATTGCAAATTCCTCAAATCTAATCCTCAAAATAAACGCTAATAAGCAAAGGCGATCGCCAACTTGAGCGATCGCCTTTGTCTAATCCATTCTAAATCTCGCTCTGTCACTTAAGACAATCCATTTAATGCATTTAGACCAAGGATTTAGCTTCTTGTTCCTTAGTCCACAAAGAAGTACAAGGAATCTTATTCTTATCACAACGATGTGCATACTTACCAGCCACTTCGGTCACTTCTTGCAACAAGCCTTGGCTCAAAGTAGTAGGTTCAAGACCCAAATCCAAAAACTGTTCGTTGCGAACGAACAATTCATTCTCTGAAGCCTCATTGCGCGGATTTTCTAAGTAAGCAATTTCGACTCCTGTCATTTCGGAAATCATTTTGGCTAAATACTTAACTCGGTGGGTTTCAGTCATCTGATTGAGAATTCTAACCCTATCTCCCTTGGTAGGAGGATTCTCGATTGCCAGTTGAACACAACGAACAGTATCTTTAATATGAATAAATGCTCTTGTCTGACCACCAGTACCATGAACAGTTAGAGGATAGCCGATCGCAGCTTGCATCAAAAATCGATTTAGAACCGTACCATAATCACCATCGTAATCAAAGCGGTTAATTAGACGCTCATCTAAGAGTGTTTCAGGAGTATTTGTTCCCCAGACAATTCCTTGGTGTAAATCTGTAACTCTGACCCCGTCATTTTTGTTGTAGTAATAGAAAAATAACTGGTCTTGAGTTTTGGTCATATGGTAGATACTACCAGGGTTAGCAGGATAGAGAATTTCCTGTTGAATGCGATCGCCTGAATCGGTAACCACCTCTACATCTAAATATCCTTCAGGAATTTTCATCCCCGCTGTACCATAACCGTAAACCCCCATAGTCCCTAGGTGAACTAAATGAATATCTAATTCACTAGCTACAATCGCACAGAGAAGATTATGAGTTGCGTTTAGATTATTATTTACGGTATAACGCTTATGTTTAGGCGTTTTCATCGAATAGGGAGCAGCCCTTTGCTCGGCAAAATGAACCACTGCATCTGGTTTTTCTTCGAGTAATAAAGCAATTAAGCGATCATATTCTTGGGCAATATCGATATTGAGAAATCTAATCTCTTTCCCTGTTACTTCAGTCCAAGCGCTCAGTCTTTGACCGATAGGAACAATTGGAGTTAAGGAACTCACCTCTAGCTCATTATCAATGTTGCGGCGAGAAAGATTGTCGACAATAGTTATGTCATGACCGAGGTTCGATAAATGCAGAGCGGTAGGCCAGCCACAAAAACCGTCTCCCCCAAGAATAATAACTTTCATATTTTTTACCTCTAATCAATAACTATATTTTGATGACTATGTATTTGCTGACTATGTATTTTAAATCATTAACGATTTAAGCTGTTGATTGCGTATCTAGTTTATTTAACCAGAATTTCGATCTCTGATTACGAAAATCCTCGGAAATTCTCAAAGACTAAGTTTCTACGTATGCATTTTAGGGCGACAAAGGAATATTCTAGGTAATAATCCTCATAAATTGCAGCCTGATTTTTAGAGCTATCTAATTTAGATTAAGAACTAGTCAAATTAAGAACTAGATCAAGAGAACGTTTGCAAAGTTTACTGATAAGGAAGGTCGGTTAAATGTTCTATTAGTTCTCAATTTAAGACATCAATTTCCTCATAAGTTTTCCTACCTAGATAGATCGTGTTAGGATTCATGTTTTTAAGGTTGTTGCTTAATGCTAAAAAAACTTACCTTGGCAAGTCAAAGGGTAAGTCAAAAACTTAGCCCTGGATTACGCAAAATTGTTCACAGCGTAGGTTGGTTAAGTGCCGAACGTGTTTTGAGCATGATAGTTAACCTTACAGTTGGCATTTATGTAATTCGCTATTTAGGGGCAAGTGATTTTGGTTTACTAAGCTATTCTCTTAGCTTCGTCGGCTTATTCTTTGCACTAAACAGTTTGGGTCTAGACAATATCGTCTTACGCAATTTGTTACGGACAGAAAAATCAGATCCAGAAAAATTACAGCTAGCAAAAAACGACCAGGAAAAAGCAACAGCAGAGATTCTGGGTACCGCTTTTGTTTTAAAAACAGTCGGCTCTCTAGTTACCCTAGCCATCGTCAACTGCATCATTTGGAATGGTGACAATAGTAATCAGTTAAATTGGATTATTATCATCGTCACTTTAGGATATTTGGCTAGGACTTTTGATGTAATTGATTTTTGGTTTAAATCAAAAGTACTCGGAGGAGAAATTGCCAAAGTCAAGGTCGGCAAAATTGTTTTTAGTTCATTGGCAAAACTCTTATTCATAGCCCTCAAATTACCTTTAATTGCTTTTGTTTGGCTGTTTGTAATCGATCTGATTTTCATTGCTGGGGGAATGATTTGGATTTATGGGCAACAGAATCAATCAATCTTTAACTGGAAATTTAAAAGTGCTCAAGCCTTCAATCTACTCAAAGATGCTTGGCCATTGCTTTTGTCTGGAGTAATGATTGATGTCTATATGAAAATCGATCAGGTGATGTTAGGCAAAATTGCAAGTAATGAGGCAGTGGGTAATTATGCAGCAGCAGTGAGATTTTCTGAGGTTTGGCATTTTTTACCAGTAGCGATATGTGCGTCGGTTTTTCCTGCCATTTTTCGGGCGAAAAGTCAGGGTAAAAAGCAATATTATGATAAGTTACAGCAGTTATATGACTTGATGGCTTGGCTGTCGCTAGCGATCGCAGTGCCAATGGTTTTCATTGCAGTTCCCCTGATGTCTAGTCTACTGGGGGAAGGTTATACCGAAGCAGGTAGAATTTTGGTTTGGCATATCTGGGCAAGTCCCTTTGTTTTTTTAGGAGTTGCTAGTAGTCAATGGCTAATCGCTGAGAATTTTACTAAATTTGCCTTTGTAGCAACCTTGACCGGGGCAATTACCAATATTCTTCTAAATTTATGGTTGATTCCGACTCAGGGAGCAGTTGGAGCAGCGATCGCCACAATCATTGCCCATGCAGTTGTCTCTCACCTAATTTGCCTATTCCATCCCAAAATGTTTAAGACTGGCTGGATGTTAACCAAGGCGTTGTTCATTCCCTTGCGAGTTAAACAAAATCTCGTTTATCTACGCCAACTCAAAGCAATTATCTCCTAAAGTTATTCAAATTGCTTAGCTCTTGAGGGCGGCCAGTAGAGGCTAACAACTTTGCCAAAAATAAGGTTCTCAGGAAGATGTCCCCACAAATGGCTGTCATAGCTGTTGTTTCGACTATCTCCCAAAACAAAATAGTAATTATCAGGAATCTTTGTAGGCTTATAAGTATACTCAGCCTGGTCAACAATATAGTCTTCCTCAATGGGTTGGTTATTTATTAAAACCTGCCCATTTTTAATTTCAACTATTTCTCCAGGTAAACCTACCACCCGCTTTATAAATGGGTCTTTAAAATTTTGTTGCCTAAGCTTTTCAACTGGATGAAAAATAATCATATCTCCCCGCTGAGGTTGACTTGATTCGTAGACTCTTTTATCAACCAATATTCGATCATCAACTTTAAAAGTCGGCTCCATTGACTTAGCTGCAATAAAACGGGCTTCATAATCATCCTTTCCCCCTCGATTAGCAGAATTAATCATCGGCTCTAGAGCAGTAATTGAAGGAGACAAAGCATTCGAGATCGCAATGACCCCAGCACCAACCACCCCCAAAGCAATTATTCCTGAACCAAATATAAATAAGAGATTTTTAATCGGGGACTTTTTACTAGCCATTACCAATACCTTCAAGCCTATTTAGCTTAGTATTCCCAAAATAAAAATTTTCCACTTGACTCATTTTTGTGATTGAAAGTAACCACCAAACACCTACTTTCCTTAGCTAAAATGGGCTTTTGTCTAGTTGGATAATCCTTGAATAATTCTGTGGATCGTAGAAAATTTCTCACTTGGTTAGGTTTAGGGTTTTTAGCAAGTGGCTCTTTGAGTATATTTTTGGCGATCGCCAAGCAAAATGCGAATAAATCTCAGACTGTTTTATCGCCTCCTTATAACCAAGATCTACCCCCCATCTCTTTTTACGTTTCTCCACAAGGGAAAGACATCTGGTCAGGAAAACTTGCTAAACCTAACCGCCAAAAGACAGATGGTTCTTTCGCAACTATTCACCAAGCCAGAGATGCCATTCGGGCGATAAAAAAGAATCAAGGAGGAGTTCTTAAGCAATCTATTACCGTTTTTTTGCGAACAGGAACCTATTACCTCAAAGAGCCTTTAACCCTTACTCCAGAAGATTCTGGCAACTCAGAATTTGCGATCACCTACCGAGCCTATCCAGGCGAAAAACCAATTATCAGCGGTGGAGAACAGATCAATGATTGGCAACAACAAGGAGATCTTTGGGTTGCTAATTTACCCGCAGTCAAAAACAAAGAGTGGTATTTTCGTCAGCTTAGGGTTGATAAAAGCTGGGCAACTCTCGCTCGCTACCCCAAAATAACTAAAGACCAGCCTCTTGCAGATCAGTGGCTATATTTGCAATCGCAAAAAATCTTCCAAGCAAGCAAACAAGGCAAATTCGACGTTAGCATTCGCCAAATCCACCATCCAGAAGACAGTTTAAGCTGGCAACTAAATATTCCCCGCAAGGGCAAATATAAAATATGGCTTCGCTATGCCCACAATATGCAAGCCTATGGCACTGCCAATATGGGCGATCGCACTGCTTTGCGATTCGATCAACAACAAGATTTACCGATTAGTGATTTACCCGACACTGGTAGTTTTGATATCTTTCGTTGGCAAGAAGTTGCCGAAGTGGAGCTTTCACCCGACAATAAGCAGCTAAATTGGCGCAACCTTGAGGGAGGAGGAATTAACATCGATGCATTTTGCTTGAGTGATGATCTAGATTGGCACCCCGATTCTGCTATTTTAGTCGCGGAGAATGGGATAGATGCGAAGATTCAACAACCGAAACAGAACAAAAATTTACTTATTATTCATGCTGAAACTTTTAGTGAAGCGATCGCTCAAGAAGCAATAGTCTTTCCAGAAGCAAAAAACCGAACTCAGCTTAAAGTCACACCAGAAACCTTCCCTCAATGGCAGAACTGGCAAGGAGCAGAAGTCCATATTTTTCCGCTCTTGGGTTGGGTTAATGCCATTTTGCCAGTCAAAAACATAGATGCAGCTTCGCAAACTATTTTCGTCAAATCAAAACATAATTTCTTAGCAGGAAATCGGTTTTTTATTGCCAACAGCCAAGAAGTCTTAAATGAGCCAGGAGAATGGAGTTTAAGCCAAGAGACAGGGAAGTTAAGCTACTACCCACTAACTTCTGATTTCCCTGATCGAGCAAAGGTTATTGCCCCTAAACTCAACCAACTAATTAGTTTAAAAGGCGATCATCAAGCAGCTAAATACGTTCAGAACATAACTTTTCAGGATCTCACTTTTCAAGATACTAGTTTCAACTTAATCGATAATTACTACAATCCGAATGATGCTGCCATTTGGCTTTCTCACACTAAAGATTGTCGCATCGATAATTGTCGGTTTACCCATCTAGGTGGTTATGGCATTTGCTTAGAGCAAAACAGTCATCAAAATCAAATTACTTTTAACACCATGACCAAATTAGGTCAGGGCGGCGTTTTACTCTCTGGGAAAACAGTAAATCAACCTTTTAATAATCTAATTGCAGCAAACCGAATTGATGATTGCGGCAAGGTATATAAACATGTGGCAGGAATTTATGTAGATAGTGGCAGCGAAAATCGCTTAATCCATAACCGCATCACCCGTATGCCTCGCTATGGGATTTCCCTAAAATCTTTGGGCAAAGATAGTTATTCGCACCGCAATATTGTTGAATTTAACGAAATTATCGATACTAACCTCGAAACTTGTGATTCTGGAGCAATTGAAACTCTAGGCTTAGATAAAAAGGCTAGTGGCAATATTATTCGCCATAACTTCATTCGTAATGTAGTCGGGGTGGGCACCAATAAATCGGGGCAAATCGTTTCACCTTATTTTACCTGGGGAATTTATTTGGATGACTATAGTAGTGGCACTTTGGTCTATGGAAATATTGTTGTGGGGAATGTGCTAGGTGGGGTTTGCATCCATGGTGGTCAAGAAAATAGGATTGAAAACAACATTTTGGTAGATGGTTCACAAATGCAAATTAGATTGCAACCACGAGATGAGTTTATGAAGAATAATCTTTTCCAACAAAATATTGTTATTTATCAAAATCCAGATGCGCAACTTTGGTTTAGCTATCCTGAGGCTTGGAAACGAAACCGTGAGATTATTCAAAGCGATCACAATCTTTATTGGCAGAATGGCGATTTAAATCTAGAAACCACAGGCAAGGCAATTACCCCAGAAGGCAGTTTTCAACAATGGCAGGCTGCTGGATTTGACCTTAACTCCCTAATTAGCAAGCCACCATTTCCCACAATTAAGCAAAACATCGATCAGATTAAACCAGAAAATTTTAAATTAGCCAAAAACTCTGAAATATTTACAAAGATAGGGTTTAAAGCAATTCCAGTTGAAAAGATTGGGATTGATGGATTCAAAGCCTAGGATATTGCTTATGTTTTAGATGGGGGTGAAATAGCACTCGTCTTTAGATAGGAAAGGAAATCAGCTTGAGCGGTTCTTCGATTGAATCAATGATATTTCAAGAGATGGTGGCAATGAAGTAATTTCATCTACCTATAACCATCCTTTTTGGGTTGATAGTAAGGGGTGGATTGATGCTGAAGATTTAGAAATTGGGGATGCCCTGCTAACTGATGATGGGGATTTAGTTGAAGTCAATAGCATCGGCATCAGAGAAGGTGCTTATGAGGTCTTTAACTTTGAGGTAGAGGACTTCCACACCTATTTCGTTTCTCAAGATGGGGTGTTGGTTCACAATAGTAATTGTGGGGGAAATCTTGTGCATATGTCACAACATGCTAATAAAATTAATGAATCTGGTAAATTGGGTTTGCCAGGTGATATTTTTGCTGGTCCTAGATCAAATGCAGGCTTAAGTGGTTTACCTTTAACACTTAAGACAGGTTTGTCATCTGGGGACTATAAACCTGTTTTTATTCCAAAAGAAGCAGAAAAACATTTTTCCAAAGTCACACCAATTGGTATTTACACTGGTTGGCAGCGTTTGATGGGACATCAATATACAGCAAGAGGAACTTTAAATTTGAAAACAGGTGATTTTGCCAGAACTGGAGTCAATTGGAGTCAGGTTAAAAATTATGCAGCTGATGTTGGTATTAACATATTGGCTATTGGAACTGGAATTCTTATCGGGAATAGTCGTGATTAAACAAGCAATAATTGTAAGAGATTAAATCTCATCTTGCCTACATATTTTTTAGTTAGAGAGATTGGCTAAATCAAAATGAATAAAATTGAGCAAAGAAAATCTTAAAAGTCTATATGAATATTGGAATTTTAATAAAAAATTCGATACTAATAATTGGAATATTAGCATTCGGAACGCTTTTTATAGGAAAAATATTTAGAATTGCTATGCTAAATATTTTGGGGACATATATCGGTTATATTTTTATTGGAATTGTATTACTAATAGCTATAACTCTTTTGTTTTACGCACTTCAACAAAAAGTTTCATAACTTGAGATAACACAATACAATATACCTTTTGCAAAATAGGTTTTGCGGTAGGCTTAGAGTCTAGCTTAAACTTGTCTTTTTTGAGTGACTATCGACTATACTCCACTTAATCTACAAAAAAATCATAAATGATATAATTTTCCGTTATCTCACAAAAAGAATTAGGCAAGAGGTCTAATTTAGTTGACTATCAAGCACGCGATATTTGCAAGGATGTGCTGACTGGACGGATATATTTAGTTTCTTACCTGCGCTTGGTGTTTTTGGTAGAAATGCGAGAAAGTTAGGTCAATTAGATGATGCTGCTGATGGGGCTAAAAATGCAACTAACGCAGCTTTACGCAATAATGGCAGGGCTAGAAATAACCTAGGATCTGCACTTAGTTGTAGCACTAGTTTTGTAGCAGGAACAGAAGTCCTTACCCCCGATGGGTTAGTCATCATCTAGGATATTGAAGTAGGCGACTGGGTTATCTCCGACGACCCTGAAACCCCAGGAGGAATAAACGCCAAACAAGTAACCAGAACTTTTGAGAGAACCGACAATAACGGAATCTATGATATTTCCATAGATGATGGCAACGAAGTAATTTCATCTACCTATAATCATGATTTCTGGGTTCTCGATGAGAAAGTAGTCACAGTTGATGCTCTGGAGTTAGGCAATTGGATTATCTTTGATGACCCTAGCACTGAAGAAGTAATTGAATCCAAGCAAGTACTCAAAATTACCGCCCAGGATGATGGAAGTTATGAACTTCAGTTAGATGGTGAGTTTGTCACTATTTCTGGCAAAGAAGAGCTGCGAATTAAAGATGAGAAATGGTTCACGCTGAAGATTTAGAAGCAGGAGATTTATTACAGTCTGGAGATGGCAGAGTGATTCCATTTTCCAACACATAAGCAAAACGATCTGTTAAAAACAATTAAGCACTTAGTTCCGAAAAATAGATCGCGCCAAGGGCAAATTTCCTCTCAGTCCGATTACTTTGATTGTAACCAGAGCAATCAAATTCCCTTGATATCACCCCAGAAAATCCTTGATTTTGTATATACAGATGCATATATACAAATGCGCATATTCAGACCATGAAATTTGAGTGGGATGACAACAAAAATCAATCAAACCAGTTAAAACACGGTATTAGCTTTGAAGAAGGAAGCGAAATTTTCCGCTATCCAATGTACGAAATCGTTGATACTCGTCAAGAATAGGGTGAGGTTCGATATATTGGAATTGGCAGAAACAACCAAATGATAGTGCTGACAGTAGTTTATACAGAGAGGGAATCAAGAATTAGGATTATCTCAGCACGACGAGCTAGCAAAAATGAGAGGAATCAATACTATGAGTACCGTACATAAACACAACAGTGAAATACCTCCTATGAGCGAGGAGCGAGCTAAAGAGATTGAGTCAATGTCTGATGACGATATTGATTTTTCTGACATTCCCGAACTAGACGAAGCATTTTTCAAGAACGCCAAACTGGTAAAGAGACAACCAAATACAGAAGCAATTTCCATTCGCGTTGATACTGACACTTTGGAGTGGTTTCGCTCTACAGCTAAAAATCATCCAGAAATCAGAGGTTATCAAACACTGATTAATGATGTGTTGAGAACTTATGTTACCCATCAGACAAAGAACAATGGAAACTCTCAAGAGTCATCATCCGCGTGAGGAACTGACTAGGTGATAAAACACAATACCAACTGACTAGATTCCAAAGACTTAATCCGATTTGTAGTTTTTGCTGATAGATTACCCAGTTTCCGATTGAGAAGACGAAGTGCGATCGCTTTTATGTAGATGATATGGTTTTTTGCGATCGCTATTTTGAGGAAGGTGAGTAATTGGGCGATCGCTATTGTGGATAAAATTAATTTGGATAAGGCGATCTCATATTTATAGAATTATTTTAAGCTTCAGGCAATCGCTTTTAGTAGGTGATAGGAATTATTCGGCGATCGCTATTTTGAGAAAGGTGATTAGGCGATCACTTTTATGTAGATGATAGGCGTTTTTTGCGATCGCCTTTTTTAGGGAAAAACTAGCCTGGTTATCTATGATTCAAAAACCTATTTTTCGCAAAAAGAGAATTTAGATTAGGCGCAAATTTTACTATTTCCAGATAATGTTAATTTTAGTTTCACATCAATTGATAGTATAAATACTTGGTGAGCCGTCTTTAAGTACTTTGCATGAAAACGCCCGTTGCCTTAATAATTTTCAACCGACCAGACACAACCGCAAAAGTTTTTGAAGCTATTCGCCAAGCAAAACCACCTCAACTTTTAGTGGTCGCAGATGGAGCAAGAAGCGATCGCCCAGAAGAAGCAGAAAAATGCCTGGCAGCAAGAGCTATCATCGAGAGTGTTGATTGGGAATGTGAGGTTTTAACCAACTATTCTGATGTCAATTTAGGCTGCAAACAAAGAGTATCAAGCGGACTAGACTGGGTGTTTGCCAATGTAGAAGAGGCAATTATCCTTGAAGATGACTGTTTACCTGACCCCAGTTTCTTCCCTTTTTGCGAAGAACTCCTTAACTACTATCGCCATGACCAAAGAATAATGGTTATCTCTGGTGATAATTTTCAATTTGGCAATAAACGAACCAACGATAGCTATTACTTCTCTCGCTACAACCATTGCTGGGGCTGGGCGAGCTGGCGAAGAGCTTGGCAACACTATGACGTGGAAATGAAACTTTGGCCAAAAATTAGAGATGAAAATTGGCTCCAGTCTATTTTTAAAGAATCTAGATCCATAAATTATTGGCGCGAAATTTTGCAAGCTACCTATGAAGGAGAGATTAACACTTGGGACTATCAATGGACTTTTGCCTGCTGGCTGCAAAATGGCTTAACAGTTCTGCCTAACATTAATTTGATTAGCAATATTGGTTTTGGAGCAGATAGCACCCATACAGAACAGGTGGATAATAGTTTTGCCAATCTTCCTGTCGAAAACATGAGTTTTCCGCTTGACCATCCTCAATTTATAATTCGGGACACTCAAGCAGACAGATTTACCCAAAACGAACACTTTAGTCTTAACTTCAGAAAACGTTTGTTCAATAAAACTCAAAAAATATTCAACCAGTTAGTAAAAGCCTAATAAAAAAACTTACCTAAAATTTATTATCAGAAATAATGATCGACTTAAAGCAGCTAGTCATAGATGATCAACCGGTTTGTGAACAATCGGAGATTCAAGCAATAGAAAAACTTCTTTCATCCTACCCAGACAATTCACCTTCAGTGGAGCAAGTTTGGCAGATTATGGATGAGGTCTGGGATAAAATTGGCTGCGATAATCAAAATTTAAATTGGGATAAGATATCTGCTTTTTATAGTCACCCTGTCTGGATTCTCAATGGCTTGTTTATTGAACAACATGAGTTATCGATGCAACATCGCCAAGCGATCGCTAATTGGATTGATCTCAATAGCAACAAAATTCAAAAAGTGGTTGATTATGGTGGCGGAATGGGTACTATTCCCAAATTGATAGCTGCTACTAATTCCAGCATTCAGGTCGATATTTATGAACCATACCCCAGCCAATTCGCGATCAAAAGATTAGAGACATATCCCAGCATTGGCTTTGTTGATGAGTTACCATCTGGCAAATATGATTGCCTAATCAGCACCGACGTCCTAGAACATGTAGTCGATCCTCTCGCAGTCTTTGAGAAAATGATCAAGGGCGTCAGACAAGGTGGTTACTTGTTAATCGCCAACAACTTTGAACCAGTAATTAAATGCCATCTTCCTCAGACATTTCATTTCCGTCCCACCTTCAAGTTCTTTGCCAAATTTATGGGACTAAAACACCTTCATCTTTGCAAAGATAGTCACGCCACCATTTACCTTAAAGAATCTGATCAACCAATCAATTGGTCACGACTGAGAAAGCTCGAAGCCCTTTCCAAGTCAGTCTATCCTCTACTTGATATTCTCCAAAAGGGTTATCGAAGTCTACATAAAAGCAAGTCATGAAAGTATTACACCTAAGTACTTTTGACAATAGTGGTGGGGCAGCCAAAGCTGCTTACAGACTCCATCAAGGTTTAGTCAATCAGCAAGTTGACTCGCAAATGTTGGTGCAAACGAAAGTAACTGGCGATTATCGTGTTTATGATCCGCTAGGAAAATTACGTAAAGGATTAGCGGTGTTCAGACCAATAATCGATCGCCTGCCCCTTATCCTCTCCAGACAGCCATTTCTTCCGTATAAATCTCTTCAATGGCTCCCAAATTCAACCATCGCGGATATTGATGCCCTCGATCCAGATATTATTCATCTTCATTGGATCTCAGAAGGATTCATCTCTATTGAGTCCTTAGCTAAACTAAATAAGCCTGTGGTTTTGACGCTTCATGACATGTGGGCTTTTACTGGGGTTTGCCATTATAGTGACGAGTGCGATCGCTATAAAATTTCCTGTGGTAGCTGTCCACAACTAGCCAGTAACAAAGACTTTGATTTATCTCGTTGGGTTTGGAAACGCAAAGCCAAATCTTGGCAAAAATTGAATCTTACTGTGATTGCGCCTAGCCAATGGATGACCGATTGCGCTAAATCTAGCTCACTACTTCAAGAGAAGAAAGTTAAACTTATCCATCATGGTTTAGACACAAAAATCTATAAACCAATCGAGCAAAAAACAGCTAGAACAATTCTCAATTTGCCCTTAGACAAAAAATTGATCCTATTTGGCGCGATCACGGCGACAAAAGATACACGCAAAGGTTTTCCCTTTTTAGAAGCTGCCCTACAAAAGTTGAGTAAATCAGATTGGCAAGATCAGCTAGAGATCGTTATTTTCGGTGCATCCCCCCCAGCCAACCCACCTAAATTGGGATTTAAATGTCATTACCAAGGACGATTAGATGACGATATTTCCTTGGCGATCGCCTATGCCGCAGCAGATGTCATGGTCGTACCCTCTACCCAAGAATCTTTTGGGCAAACAGCCTGCGAATCTCTGGCTTGCGGCACTCCAGTAGTGGCATTCAAAACTACAGGGTTACAAGATATCGTTGAGCATCAGCAAAACGGCTACTTAGCCCGCCCCTTCGAGATCGATGATCTAGCAACAGGAATTACTTGGGTACTAGAAGATAAAACTCGTTGGCAGTCACTTTGTTGGAGAGCAAGAGAAAAAGTCGAACAAAAATTCACTCTAGAAAACTTTTCCAGCAAACATCTAAAACTTTATAAACAAATACTCAACCCAGTCACCAGCAATTGACCCTTAAAACTAAAACTCTTAAATCGATATTGATTTTAGCTAGCTAAAACTTAATCAGAAGACTAGCTTTTAAAAGTTTCAACCATTTCAGTAATCAACTTCATAAAATTGCTCATTCACAAACTTATTATTTAAATGTCCGATATCTTACTCTATTTCAACTTACTATTTGTTCCTTTATATTGCATTTATCGATTTAAGAAAAAAAAATGTTTTAGCTTTCTCAATCCTTGTTTTTATTTATTAATCAGTTCTTACTTCTACCTAACAGTATCTAGCTTTTTACTTACCCAATATTTAGATAACTTCTCTTATATCGAACTGTTTAGATTCAAATCAGCCTCAGTAGAGGCAACCAACTTAATCTGTAACTGGTTTACCTTTGTTTTTTTGATATTTTATATGCTTTCGTCAGAGCAGAAAAATATTGTTTCCAAGTTCAAACCCAAAGCTAATTCCTATCTAATCGCTCTGATATTTACGGGTGTTATCTCTTTAATTTTAGCGATGATAATCGTCACTAACGCTTCAACTTTATTGAGCTTTGAGACGCGTCTCGAATCATTTGAATTCTATGTAGAGGAAATACTCATCAAATATAAAGTTGGGGTTTTAGTAAATATTCTTTTGGCTTCTCTTACCGTTATTGTTTGGCGTACTAAAAACTTCAAATGGTATTTAGTCTTATTGCTACCTATTGTTTTAGACTTTCTTGCTAAAGGAAGAACTATGTCTTTTTTCTGCGTAGTTTATGCCTACATTAACTATGTAACGATAACGCAGAAACCAAGAATAACAGCGATCGCTACAATCTTGTTAATGGTAATTCTGAGTGGATTTTTCCGGGAAGAGTTTGTTTGGAGTTGGGATTCTCTGGCAATCGGAACATTTTCAGAGGTGATCCTAACTCGTTTTACAACCATTCTGACCTACGATCATTTTCTTAATGAAGGAGACATGTTTCCCTACTTGTTGCAGTCCTTATTTTCCAGCTTGCCAGAATCTATTTCAGAAATATTGGTTGATAGCCAACTTCCTTACACCTTAGAGATAGGAGAATTTGCAGTCGCTCAAGTTCAAAACCCTAATTTTTCTGGTTTGGCGGGTAATCTTGTTTCTGAGGCATTGTTCTACGGAGGGATTACTTTTTCAATTATCAGTCCTCTCATTATTGGTAGTGTTTTTTATTTAATAAATAAACTGAGAGTCTATAAAACCTTTCCTGGATTTACTTTTTTCTGTTTTCTGATTGCTAGTCTTCAACAAATTAGTAGAACCAGTTTTTATGATCAATTTTTCGGGACAATCTGTTTAATGTTTACCTCTCTGATTTGGATTACTATTTTTGAGGACGGTCGGATCATCTTTAAAAAAGCAAAAAAACTAAAGATGAATTTTTAATTTGCGAAATATTCCCCTTAATTCCTCATTTTTGTAAACTACGTTTTTGATAAAATCCATTTCAGATGACCAACCAAACTCCCTCTAGAAAACAGCAACCGCTAATAAGTATTATTATCCCCATTTTTAATACTGCATCTACACTCCAAAAGTGTTTGGATAGCGTTAGTTCTCAAACCTATCCGTTTAAAGAGTTAATTATTATGGATGCTGGCTCAACAGACGGCTCCGTCGAAATAATTAAAAACAACGAAGATGACATTGCCTACTGGGAATCGAAAATCGACAAAGGAATCCATCATGCCTGGAATAAAGCTTTAGAAAAGGCTAGTGGAGATTGGATCTATTTTTTAGGTGCTGATGATTTTTTTTGGGAGGATACTATTCTCACTAAAATAGCTGCCAAGATAGAAGAAATCAAAGATGAAACCTTGATTGTTTACGGAAAAGTTGCCCAACTTCAAAGTGATGGAACATTGTTTCAAATGACAGGTGATTCTTGGGATAAATTGCAACGTCCTTTTGTTCAGGGAATAACAATCGATCACCAAGCAATATTTCATCACCGAGAACTTTTTCAACTCTTCGGTAACTTTAAAGAGGATTACCGTATTTGTGGTGATTATGAAATGTTACTACGCTACTTGAAAGATCATGATCCTCTATTTATAGATGAGACGATTGCGGGCAGACCATATACAGGAATTAGTTCTCAAGCAGAAAATATCCTAATCTTGGTTAAAGAAAGGATGAGAGCAAGGCAAGATGTGGGTTTAAATTCAATCTCCCCCACATTAGTATTTTGGTATATGAAAGCCAAATTAAGAAAAACTATCATCCCTTTATTTGGAGTAGAAAAAACTCAGAAATTTATCAATGTTTATCGAAGATTAATAGGAAAACAAGCTATTACTTAAAAGGTATTCAAGCTCAAAATCAACTTTTTCTCAAGATATTTTTAATAATTAATTAGCAGGGTCGGAGAAATTAAACTATTTATGCAACATGCTTTTCTTATTCAAGTTCATGAAAATTACGACCAGGTTAAAAACTTGATCGACGATATTTGCCTGATTGAACAGTGCAGTGTTTATGTTCATGTTGATCTAAAAGCAGATGCTCTCTACGAGCAGTTATCAGAAAATTATCAAGAGAAGGAAAGAGTCACAATAATCAGCGATCGCGAGGAAGTATATTGGTCAAATTTCTCGCAAGTAAAAGCAACTCTCAACCTATTAAAAGCTGCTATTAAGGGGAACTATGATTATTACTCACTAATTAGTGGTCAAGACTATATGATCAAGCCCTTAAAGGAATTCAATGATTTCTTGCAAGAAAATCAAGGGCAAGAATTTTTAGAAGCAAGAGAAAGAAATAATACTTGGCGAGTCAAATTAACTCATCAACATAACCGTAATCCTAAATTTAGAAAATATCGATATTATCGTTATTACGCATTACTAAGTTCAATCCTCAAGTACCGCCCTAAAAAATACGTTAATCAGTATCAGTTTTATTTTGGTTCTTCCTGGTTTACGATTACTAACAATGCAGTTACCTACATACTTGATTTTATAGCTAATAACCCAGGCTTTATTGCCGATTTTGAAACCTCTACTTGTGGGGATGAACATTTCTTTCAAATGATTCTAATGAACTCCCACTTTAAACCCAAAATTTATAACGATAATTTACGCCTTATCAAATATAGATTCATGGCTAATTCACCAATTAGTTTATCGATTGAAGACTGCCAGAGCAAGGAAAATAGCTCAAATTTTTTAGCTCGTAAATTTGACCAAAAATATGATCAAGAAGTTTTAAATCAACTAAGAGCCAAGGTTTCTCAAATATCAAGTATGGTTGTTGATTAATCGCTAGACTCGATTATTATTAATACCGATCATCAATACTATTAAATTAGTTGCACAATCTCCAATAGTTTATTCTTCAAAATAACAAAATAAAACTAAAATAATTTTAATTAAAGTATTTTATGCTAAAAGAGACTGACTTTTCTCTTGCCAATCTTCCTAAGGTTACTATTGCTATTCCTACTTATAACGAAGCAGAGAACATAGAAAATTTAATTAACTCTTTTTTAAATAGTACATATTCTAATATTCATGAAATCCTAGTTGGAGATGGAGGTAGTGATGATCAGACAGAAGAAATTGTCGAAGCAATAACTGCCAAAAATTCTCAAGTCAAACTAATTAAAAATCCTCAAAAAATTCAAGCTTACGCCTTAAATTTAATGCTAAATGCTGCGAAAGGAGATATTTTTTTAAGGGCAGATGCACATTGTAACTATGCTCCAGATTATATTGAAAAATGCGTAAAGACGTTAATGTCAACTGAAGCGCAAAACAGTGGTGGAGCGCAGCGTTTTGTCGCAAAAAAATCTTTTCAATCAGGAATTGCCTTAGCCTCTAAAAGTCTTTTAGGCAGTGGGGGCGCGCCTTATCGAAATCCTGAATACAATGGCTATGCTGACACCGTATTTCTCGGTTGTATGTGGAAACAAGCATTATTAGATGTTGGTGGATATTCCAATCAGGTCACTAACGAAGATGCTGAACTCAATCAAAGATTTTTAGCTAAGAATCCTCAGTCTATCTATGTGAGTTCTGAGATTAAAGTTTGGTATTACCCTCGAGAAACTTGGCGATCGCTTTGGAATCAATATTTTAAGTATGGAAGAGGGCGATATTTAACGGCAAACAAACATGACAGCAAATCTCAACTTAGGGGAAAATTACCATTTTTATTTGTTTCCCTGATGGGAATTTTGCTTAGTTTTGATCTTCTGTTTTCCGCCTTCAATTTATACATGAAGGAATTATCTCTGTTCTTATTTTTACTAGCCCTTGGAGAAAGCTTAAGAGTTAATATTACTCATAACAAAAAATTCATAGCTGATATTTGGAGGGGTTCTCCTGAGCAAGTGCCTTCATTTGTCAGTCGCACTTTCTCCTGTTGGATTACAATTCTCACTATGCCGATCGCTCATTTCTCTGGTTATGGATACCAACTTTTCAGAAATCGAATCCTAAGAATTCAAAATTGGTAACGTTTTTAACTATTACCTTTATTACTTTTGGTCATGAAGTCTTCTTCCCTGATCAAAAGCTATTTCTAGACAAAATTAAACCTCTTTCTAGAAGTAAATCTAAAAAGAGGTCAAAAAATTAAGCTAATTTATAATTAGCTCAAACTTAGTATCTGCTAGTACCAGGCTTGTAAACAATGAAACTTACAGTTTGACATTGTCTAATGTTGTCGAACCCAACTACGCGAATATAAGAATCAGAATATTCAGAGCGGCACTCACGAACTTCAGCTAATACTTCTTGAGCAGAACGACAGTTGAACAAAGGAAGTTTCCACAATGTCCAGTGGTGAAGTTCAGGAGTAGGATCTTTTTCAAATTCGATTCCAGGAATATAGCCATTTTCAAGCATATATTCAATCTGTCTAGTGATCTGTTGATCAGTTAGAGGTGGTAAATAAGAGAGAGTTTCGTACCGAGGCTCTTTAGGTAATGTTTTCATGCTTTTATCCTTTACGTGTTTTCGTCAGAAGATTCATCTGCATCCGACTCAGAATCGATATCAAATGCATCAGAAGGAGATTGAGTAAGACGTTCCAAAAGACGACGACGATGAATCAAATTAGCTTCTTGTACCGAAACACAAACCATTCCTGGTAGATGTTCCATAACCTGCTTAGCTAAATCATCACGGACAGTCAAAACTCTCATAATCAAAGGCTTTCCACGAATTTCGCTCATCAACCCATCAAGATACTTTTCTGCGTCCTGAAGTTTTCCACCCGACGAGTATTGTCTAAGCCAAATAGCTTCACCAGGGTTTGTTTCGGTTAACTGATCGATAATTATTTTGACCGCTTGATAAGTGAGATAGTTTTGAACAACTTTCGTTGTATCCCTAGCGATGTCTATGGGTTGCATCTTGGTTGAGCTAACAGTAAGCCGTATTCTAAAAAAACTTTCGATTTCTAATTAGAAATTATCTTTCTAATTTTGATCAATAATTTAATTAATTACCGCTTACTGATAACTGTTTACTGTTTTAAATAGTATCCATTGCTTCAAATTCAAACTTGATCTCTTTCCAGAGTTCACAAGCAGCAGCCAACTCAGGAGACCAACGGCAAGCTTCACGAAGAACATCGTTACCTTCACGAGCCAAGTTGCGACCTTCGTTACGAGCTTGAACACAAGCCTCAAGAGCGACACGGTTAGCAGTTGCACCAGGAGCATTACCCCAAGGGTGACCCAAAGTACCACCACCAAACTGTAGACAAGAATCGTCGCCGAAGATTTCAACTAGTGCAGGCATGTGCCACACGTGAATACCACCAGACGCAACAGGCATAGTTCCACCCATAGAAGCGTAATCTTGAGTGAAGAAAATACCGCGAGAACGGTCTTCCTCTACATAGTCTTCGCGCATTAAATCAACGAATCCCATAGTAATTTCGCGCTCACCCTCTAATTTCCCAACAACGGTACCAGAGTGTAAGTGGTCACCACCAGAAAGACGTAGACACTTAGCTAGAACGCGGAAGTGAATACCATGATTTCTTTGACGGTCAATTACTGCGTGCATTGCACGGTGAATGTGGAGTAATACACCGTTTTTGCGACACCACTTAGACAAAGTCGTGTTAGCAGTAAAACCACCAGTTAAGAAATCATGCATAACGATAGGAGTACCAATTTCTTTGGCGAACTCAGCACGTTCCATCATTTCTTCGCAAGTTGCAGCAGTTACGTTAAGGTAATGACCTTTAATTTCGTTTGTTTCTGCTTGAGCTTTTTCGATCGCTTCTTGAACGAATAAAAATCTATCTCTCCAGCGCATGAAAGGCTGAGAGTTAATGTTTTCGTCATCTTTCGTAAAGTCAAGACCACCACGTAAACATTCGTACACTGCACGACCGTAGTTTTTAGCGGATAGACCTAACTTGGGCTTAATCGTACAACCAAGTAAAGGACGACCATATTTGTTTAAATGATCTCGTTCTACAGTAATCCCGTGAGGAGGTCCAGGGAACGTTTTGATTAAAGCAACTGGAAAACGAATATCTTCCAAGCGCAAAGCGCGTAAGGCTTTAAATCCGAATACGTTACCAACTAAAGAAGTTAGTACGTTAGTTACTGATCCTTCTTCAAACAAATCTAGAGGGTAAGCGATAAAGCAGAAATACTGATTATCTTCACCAGGAACAGGTTCTACATCGTAGCAACGACCTTTATAGCGATCCAAGTCTGTAAGGTTATCAGTCCAAACAGTAGTCCAAGTACCAGTAGAAGATTCTGCCGCAACTGCCGCAGCAGCCTCTTCAGCAGGAACTCCTGGCTGAGGAGTCATACGGAAACAAGCTAATAAGTCGGTATCTTTGGGAGTATAGTCAGGAGTGTAATAGGTAAGACGATAGTCTTGTACACCTGCGTCAAATCCTGCCGCTGATTTGGTTTGTGCCATGTTTAGGTTAATTCCTCCATAAACAAAAAGTTTAAATTTTTTCTAGAGTCTAAATATAATAAAGGACTCTTCAATCTACTGGGAAGAAAAATCTTTATGAGATTAATTTACCTAGCGCAATTTGTAGGTCGCTAATCTATGTATGACTAATTCTTTTTTCAAGTTCTAATCTTAACACGAGTTTTAGATTTTAAATGGATTTATGTTAAGAATTTTGCAGAAATTAAATTGCAATTATTGTATTCATATATTAGATAAACTAATGATTAAGTATTTTTTTGATTTGTAGAGTAAATTTAAGCAATCAAAATAGACACTTCTGGCAATCAAATTACAATTTATACTTAGACAATAAGGCTTTGATTAGATAATAAATAGTCTTAAAATAATACTGACAAAAACAGTAATTAGGTTATTAAAAATCCTAATTACCGACAGCTACGTACAGCCAAAAACTCTTGTAAAGCATTCAAATAAGGCATTTAACCAAGTAAATGGCATTGAGATAGCTAGTCTACCAAGCAGGATCAGACCCTATCAAATATTCAAAAAAATAAAAACAGTAATCAGTAAGTATTGATATTAGCTTGTTACAGATTCTTCTTATGCGGAAATAATGTACCAATAAGCTCTTCTATATATCCCTTTCCAATCGTGATATTCGTACCAATCGTGATAGATTTATTTTCTTTTTCTACTGTTTCTTTTGGTTTTACTTTATCAAAATTAACTTTTCTTATCTCTTCTTCCTTCCAAGGATCTCCTTCGTTATTAATATTAATATTATGAGGTGAAATATTATTATCAGATGGAGAAGTTGTCTTCGTATTTTTTCCTAATTTCTTTCTCTGATTTCCTTGAATAAAACCTATATTTATTCCTTGCTTTTCATTCTTAACGCCTGTGTCAATATTTTCACTGGTCGGCAGATCTTCTTTTTGAACAGCTTCTGTTTCACTGGAAGGAGGAGAAGCCTTATTAAAACTGGGATTACAACCAAGAATTGAACCTGGTGGCACAACCTTCATCGCTTCCACCGAAGAATTGAAAACAGTAGTAGAAGTTCCTAAGCAAGCATTTTTGCCAACATGACTATAGCCAACAATTAAAACCCCAGAACCCAAAGTAGCGCCATCGCAAATTTCGACATTGCCATTATGAGCATTTATGATTACCCCCATTCCTAGGCAAACATCAACGCCAATAATAATCCGACTATTTGAAGTTGCTTGTAAAACTACCCCTGGTGCGATCGAAGCACTAGGATGGATCTCAACATCGCCACAAATACGAATTTCTGAATTGGTGACAGGTTGCAGGGGTGGTAAATACATTCTGGATATAATTAATTCTTGGCTTTTCTGTGGCAATAACCGATAATGCTTAGCACTCTTTTCGTAACCACCCAATTTTTTTCCGAGAGTTTAGAGGGACTTTGCCATAAACCCCCAGATTTTACAATTTCGAGATTGATAACAAAACAAAGCAACCTAAATTCAAGTAACTTTATGGACGTTGAATAACTTTTTCAGAAACTCGACGTTTAGCAGCAGAATCGATACCAATTATTCTGACGTATTCTCCGGCATGCTCTTGAAGACAAGCTTCTAAAGCCGCAACTACACTTGACTCATTATTACTTTCGATTGGAGAGCAAGTTTGCCAAGATTTTGTTTTAAAACGACGTTTATTAGCATGTTCAGTACCGATTTTAAGACCAGCTGAAAGTAATGAACGAACCTCTTTGAGAGCCTCAGAGTTAAGATTGGCGCTGGATAGACCATTACCATTTCCATTTCCATTCGTGTAACTCTTAAAACTAGAATTACCGTTAGAGGGAGTAAAGCTACTACCACCAGAGTTATTAGCAGAAGCTGATTTCGCACTACCAGGTCGTTGAATAATTGTTTCGGAAACTCGACGTCTAGCATTCGGATCAATTCCAATCAACCTAACGTATTCTCCAGAATGCTCTTGAAGACAAGCTTCTAAGGCAGCTATGACATCTGATTTTCTAGCACTGGCGATGGGAGAACAAGTTTGCCAAGACTTGGTTTTGAAGCGGCGACTAGATGCATGTTCTGTTCCTATTTTATAGCCTGAAGCTAGCAAAGAATTAACTTCATTTTGGATCTCAGCGCTAAGAGCACCATTGCGACCAGCACTCTCACGATAACCACCACCGCTTCTACCGCCACCAAAACTATGAAGACTATTTGAGTTACTAACACCCAAGCCTTCTCCTGGACGCTGCACAATAATTTCAGCTAGACGCTTTTTCTCTTTTGTATCTACACCAATTACTTGAAGATAATCTTGAGGATATTGAGAAGCAATCGATTCTAGCTCTGCCATCACTTGGTTAGAACTACCTTTGAGCATCCCTACAGTCAGCCAAGACTTGGTTTTAAAGCGACGCTTGCTTGCTCTTTCAATGCAAAGATTGCAACCCTGAGACAACAAACCACCAATTTGTTCGGATACTCCACTCCCAAAACTAGCTCTCGAATTGCTAGAGAAACTCTTTCTGCCAACATTTGAGCCAGTTGCAGCTAAACCACTATTGCTATCGCCAGGGCGCTGCACAATAATTTCGAGGACTCGTTTCCGAGCTTTGCGATCAACCCCTACTAGCTTGACGTACTCACCTTGATGCTCTTGAAGGATTTTATTTAACTGAGGAATTATCTGATCTTCTCTATTACCTGAGATTGTACCGCCAGTAATCCAAGATTTTGTTTTAAAACGACGCTTATTAGCATGCTCAACAGTAATCGTACATCCTTGTGCTAATAGAGAAGATAGCTGCGATCTGGTATCGTTATTCGAACTCATAATTTCTACTGAATTTATATAACTATTATTTTTAGATATGTCTGAAGAATCTGGATAGGAATCAAAATTCTTCTGAGTATGATTTAAACGAACGGAATTTTCTTCCACACATTGATATTCGCTTACCAAAGCTTCGTTAATCTCGATTACTTGACGTGCAAAAAAGCGATCGCTCTCTTTGACATCAGACAGTTGCGCTACTTGCTCCTGAGTTGTAATCACCGAACCCGAAGGAATATACTTATTCGCCGGAATTTCCACATCCTGAAGAAGAACATGCATCATGATGATGCATCCATTCCCTATCTTGGAATTCAGAATTGTAGAACGAAAACCAATAAAACAATCATCTCCTATAAATGTAGGACCATGAACCAGGGACATCTGTGTAACACAGGTACTATTCCCGATCCAAACTGAATATTTTTGCTGATCCTCTCCCTTGACTCGCCCCTTCTCTAAGCCATTTAAGACAACCCCATCTTGGATATTTGCACTGTCTCCTAAATAAAAAGAAGTCCCATCATCGGCCCGAACAGAGCTTCCAGGAGCAACAAAAACATTATTGCCAACCCTTATATCTCCACTTAGCGGGGAAACCGAATCACCATAAGCTTCATTATTAATCTGGGATTCTTCAAGACCTTGAGACCAAGGAGAAGGAGGAGCAGCCTGTTTATGGGCTGGCATGATTTTTAATCTCTCCTGTAATAACTAAGCCACAATTGACACTAATGAATGAATAAATTGCCTTAGCCAAAATTGAGCTTTTAATGGTTGATATTTCTACTACGAAAAGCGTTCTGTTTCTCTTTTGCTATACAAGGAGCGATTATCTAGAGAAACAGTATCGATGATCCCCACAACAGTGGCATCTAAGGGGCGATCCTCATATCGAGACTCAATACGAGCAGCGCTACCTCTAGTAACAAGAACCCATTCATTTACTCCCGCCCCGACGATATCCCCTGCAACCTCGTACTTGGGTATTAATTGTCCTTCTTCATCAATAAATTGAACTAGTAACAACTTAACGCCAGTCATACTGGGGGCTTTATGGGTACTAACCACGGTGCCACGAACTTTGGCAATCTGCATTTAATAAAAAGTATTTAGCTATGGTCTTCTTAATGGTTGTGGATTAACACTTTCTCGAAACTGCTCAACTGCTTCGGTATAACGAATAGGCAGAACATATTCAAGGTTTTCATGAGGACGAGCAATAATATGATTGGAAAGAACTTGTCCACCATTAACACGACCGACATTTTCAATTCCTGCTGAAACAGAAGCTTGAACCTCAGAAACATCACCACGAACAATTACTGTTACTCGGCCTGTTCCAATTTTTTCATAACCAACTAGAGTAACCCTAGCTGCTTTAACCATGGCATCGGCAGCCTCTACAACTGCTGGAAAGCCTAACGTTTCAACCATTCCTACTGCAATAGACATTAGTCTTACTCCTTAATAAAATTGTACTTTTCTAATCTGAGTCAATTAATCTTCCGACGTACTAATTAATACGTTCGGAACTGCTCAACTTCTTCGGTATAACGAATAGGCAAAACATACTCGAGGTTTTCATGAGGACGGGCAATGATATGTGTAGACAAGACCTCTCCACCATTTACTCGGTTTGCAGCCTCGATTCCTGCTGAAACAGAAGCCTGAACCTCAGAAACGTCGCCACGAACAATTACTGTTACTCGGCCTGTTCCAATTTTTTCATAGCCAACTAGAGTAACCCTAGCTGCTTTGACCATAGCATCGGCAGCTTCTACAACCGCTGGAAATCCGAGAGTTTCAATCATTCCTACTGCAATAGGCATACTTAATATTCCTTCCTGTTCAAGCCAAAATTAACAATTTAATAGTAAGTTCTCCGCTAATTAATTCAAATAATTAGACTCAAGATCCCAAATATTAGGAGTGAAAAAATTTAAACTCCCATGATCAAGGATAAATAACCTTGTTCTCTTTGACAATATAAATTGTGATTATATTTATTAATTTGACTGTTAATGAGAATTAATACTTAGTTCCCGAGATGCTGATTTTGCTGATTTAGCAGCATCAAACATATGGGATTAAAATTCTTATTTTTATAGTTTATTAATACTATATAGGTAAAGTTGATACATAGATTTATTTATCAACAAAGCAAAGAGACTTACAAAAAAAATCTGTGTACATCTCCGTGATCTTATGCTGTTTTTAGTCAATTTTCTCAAAAAAAGTTAAAAAAAATAAATCGTAATAATTTTTAAGTATTTTTTTTTGTTTTTAAATCATTGATTAGATGTGACCTAAATTTTAAAATCCTTAATTATCTTTTTGAGAATAAATCTTGACCAAATACTTGACGTAATTGTCAAAGTTGACTAGTAGCTTTATGAAGGAACAAACTACAATCTATTTCGATAATGACTAAGTAATTTTGTGTGTGAAATTCCTGGTATGATTAAGTTTTAAGGAAGTATAAATAAAACTGTAGATATTGTTTTTAGACGATCATAAACTTCACTACCGTTATACATCTTTACATTACATTATTGTTATAGTAATTTTTGAGCTTTTGAATGGCTGAGTTTTTCTTAGAAACTGTCTGGATAGTCCCTTTTTATGGGTTTATGGGTGCAATTTTGACATTGCCCTGGTCTTTGGGAACTATCCGCCGCACAGGACCACGACCAGCGGCTTACATCAACATTTTGATGACATTAGTTGCTTTTATACATGGAACGATCGCGTTTAACGCAATTTGGACTGAACAAACTCATCAACTAGGTTTTCAGTGGCTTAGCGTCGCCGATCTTAGTTTGAAATTAACGGTTGAGCTTTCTCCTGTGAGTTTGGGAGCATTAGAATTAGTCACCGGAATTAGCCTTTTAGTTCAGCTTTACGCCTTGGGCTATATGGAAAAGGACTGGTCGATGGCTCGCTTTTTTGGACTGATGGGATTTTTCGAGGCGTCCTTATCAGGTATTGCTCTAAGCGATTCGCTGCTTCTTACCTATGGACTTTTGGAATTACTAACCTTATCAACTTATTTGTTGGTCGGTTTTTGGTATGCACAGCCATTAGTAGTAACCGCTGCGAGGGACGCTTTTTTAACCAAAAGGGTAGGCGATATTGCCATTCTGATGGGGATGGTTGCGATTTCGGCTTATGGAGCTGATTTAGACTTTTCGGATTTGCGTGAATGGGTAAGTAGTCACCCGTTTAACTCTGTAGGGGCTGCTTTAGTAGGTCTGTCTCTGATTGCAGGGCCAACAGGAAAGTGTGCTCAGTTCCCCTTTAACTTGTGGTTAGATGAGGCAATGGAAGGGCCTAATCCTGCCGGCATTCTAAGAAACTCAATTGTAGTTTCGGCTGGAGGCTATGTCTTAATAAAATTACAACCAGTTTTCACACTTTCGCCAGTATCTTCTGATGTTTTAATCGTTTTGGGTACGGTAACGGTAATTGGTACTTCGCTGATGGCGATCGCTCAGATTGACATTAAAAGAGCCTTATCCCATTCCACAAGTTCTTACATGGGATTAGTGTTTATAGCTGTTGGCTTGGGTCAGGTAGATATTGCCTTTTTACTCTTATTTACTCACGCGATCGCCAAAGCACTCTTGTTCATGAGTGCAGGTTCAATAATTCTAACCACCAGCAATCAGAATTTAACGGAAATGGGTGGTCTGTGGTCAAGAATGCCAGCTACAACTATAGCCTTCATCGTTGGGAGTGCAGGTTTAACATCATTAGCCCCACTCGGCATGTTTTGGACATTCCATCGTTGGTTTAACGGTTCCTGGAATGTAGATTGGCGCTTGTTAGGCATCGTCATGTTTGCCAATGTTTTATCTGCAATCAATTTGACTCGTCTTTTCAGAATTATTTTCCTTGGGAAGCCACAGGCAAAAACTCGACGGGCACCAGAAGTACCCTGGTCAATGGCTGTTCCAATGGTGGCTTTGTCAGCCTTTACCTTAGTTGCTCCGCTAGCCTCAATTAATTGGCCATTGTGGTTAAGTCCGAATATTCCAATTTCCCCTGAAAATGCCAGTAATGTAACTCAGTTTGCAACTCCATTACTAATTTTGTCTGGAGTATTAGGTTGTGTAATTGGCTCACTGATTAATGTCAGACAAGCCTGGGCAAGATCTAGCAAGGTTTATGTCCGCTTTGTTCAAGATTTATTAGCCTACGATTTTTACGTTGAAAAGCTATACGAGGTAACAATTGTTGCCGCCGTATCATCCCTCTCTAAAGTTACATCTTGGATTGACCGCTATATAGTCGATGGGGCAGTAAACCTAGTTAGTTTAGCCACAATCTTTAGTGGGAATGCACTCAAGTACAACGTTACTGGACAATCTCAATTTTATCTTTTGACAATTTTGTTGGCAGTAAGCGTTTTGCTCTGGTCGATTCTAAATGGTCAGTGGTCAACAGTAACTAACTATTGGTCATCTCTAATCAGTTAAGTATCTATATGCTCTAAGCAGCATCGTTCTTAGCAAAGAACACAAGTTTAAAACCGATTTATAACCATTGTTTTGAAAAACTACTAACTATGCTCAGTGCTTTAATTCTTATACCTTTAGTCGGTAGTGCCGTAGTTGGCTTTTATCCTGATTCCAAGGGGAAAATTAGTCGAAATCTAGCGTTTTTCTGTGCCATTGCAGTCTTATTAATCAACCTTTACATAGGCTGGAATTTTGATACCGAAAATACAGGCTTTCAATTTGCTGAATATATTCCTTGGGTAGAATGGCTGGGTTTAGACTACAACCTAGGAATAGATGGATTATCCTTCCCCCTAGTTTGCTTAAATAGTCTGCTAACCTTAATCGCCATTTTTGTCACCGATAAGAATATCTCCAGACCAAGATTTTATTATTCGATGCTGCTGCTCTTGAGTGCGGGTGCAGTCGGTGCTTTTTTGGCTAAAGACCTATTACTATTTTTCCTTTTTTATGAGCTGGAAATAATTCCCCTTTACTTTTTGATTGCTATCTGGGGAGGTAAAAGAAGAGGCTATGCAGCCATGAAATTCCTGCTTTATACAGCTTTTTCAGGAATATTAGTATTAGCATCTTTTCTTGGTTTAGCTTGGCTATCAGGAGCGAATAGCTTCGCCTACGAAACTTTGAAATTACATGACTTGTCTTTAACAAGTCAATTATTGCTATTAGCCCCATTGATTGTCGGGGTTTTTATCAAAATTCCTATTTTCCCTTTTCATACTTGGTTGCCAGATGCCCACGTTGAAGCCCCAACTCCAATTTCGGTACTACTAGCAGGGGTATTACTTAAGCTTGGGACTTATGCCTTACTCCGCTTTGGTTTAGGCTTATATCTGCATGCCTGGGTCGAAGTGGCTCCTTGGATGGCGATTTTAGCGGGAATTAGTGCTCTGTATGGTGCTTCTTGCGCGATCGCTCAAAAAGACATGAAAAAGGTTGTTGCCTATTCTTCCATCGCCCATATGGCCTACATTCTCTTGGGTGCATCGGCAACTACACGACTAAGCGTTACTGCCTGTGTTTTCCAAATGGTAAGTCATGGATTGATCTCAGCATTGCTATTCCTCCTAGTTGGTGTAGTTTACAAAAAAACTGGAACCAGAGATGTCGATTCCTTAAGAGGACTTCTCAACCCAGAGAAAGGATTACCCGTAACGGGTGGATTAATGATTCTAGGCGTTATGGCTAGTTCTGGATTGCCAGGAATGGTTGGTTTTATTTCAGAATTTCTAATCTTTAGAGGTGCTTTTCCGATCTTCCCAATCCCAACTCTCTTATGTTTAGTCGGGACTGGTTTAACCGCAGTATATTTCTTGCTGGTGATCAACAAAGTATTTTTTGGTCGCCTAACCGATAATTTAGACAGTTTGCCATCAGTTAAATGGGTCGAGCATGTTCCCGCTTTTGCCCTACTTTTCTTGATTATTGCTTTCGGTTTGCAACCAAATTGGGTAATCGATTTAAGCGAAGTCCAAGCTATTGCCTTACTAACAGGTGGTTAGGATTTGAGTATCTAAATTTTAAGTTTTAGGAAGACAAAAATTAGGGGAATTATGACGGCGACATTCAAAACAAATAAAGTTCAATTAACCCAAGACTATATCGAAAGACTTGAGGCGGGTCAGGCCTTGCTCAATGACACTCCACAGAACTTGGTTGAAGTAATAGGTGTGCTCAAAAGCTATGGCATAGTTCTAGATGCTTATTCTGTTAATCTTTGCTACATTGCCAATACCCAGTTTTTAAAGCTATTTCCGTTCTTTAAGTATTTTAATGGCGACATTAACCCCAAATCTTTTGTAAAGAATGTCTGGCATGATCGCATTAATTACGAATATGCAGAATATTGCATGAAATCAATGTTTTGGCATGGCAGTGCAGGGATGGATGCCTATCTTGACTCTGACGAATTTACTGACATTGTTGAAGAGGTTGTCAGTGCCAAGTTCAAATTTAACCCCTTGATGTTGGGTTTACACAAAGTATTCAAAGATTTTTTGCCCGAACATATGCGGCAAATGTCCTATTACAGTGGCTTAGGTCAATTTTGGCGAGTTATGAGCGACATGTTTTTAACTCTTAGCGATCGCTACGACCAAGGAGAAATAAAAGATATTCCTGATGTCGTCCAACATATCCTTGATGGCTTAGTCGCCGATGCTGCCAAACCAATTACCTATTCTGTCAAAGTAGGGCAAAAAACATACGACATTATTCCTGAAAGTAAGGGTATTACCTTTCTAATGGATACTGGCGTACCTTATGTTGAGGCAATTTTCTTTAGAGGAACGCCTTTCCCCGGAACCATTTCCTACAATGCACAAGCATATCAAATTCCTTATGATCAAGGAATGTTTAGTTATGGTGCTTTATATGCAGACCCCTTACCAATTGGCAGTGCAGGAATTCCCCCTACACTGTTGATGCAGGATATGCGCCATTTTATCCCTGATTATTTGATGGACATTTATCGTCAGGACAATCGTGGAGAAGGAGATCTAAGAATAAAAATCTGCCAAAGCTTCCAAAAATCGATGTTTTGTGTGACAACGGCGGCAGTCAAGGGACTAGCGCCCCATGCTTTGGATACTACTGATCCAGAAGAAAAAGCAGCTAATCACAAATATCTCAAGGCTTGGTTGAAAAGACTTTTTGCCTCACAAATGGTCAAGGTAAATGGCTAACGTTGAAGAGAGGTTGAGCCAGAAGATAGCAAAATCTCCTAAACCTACTTACGCCTAATCAATCATTAACTAGTTTGGTTTTGCATCTAACCAGCAAGATCAACAAGCTTAGTGATTGATTATTTGTTTTTTTCGATAATTTAGAGAAGCAAAGACTTAAAAGCAATAGACTAGTTTTGAGAAAGCATCATTTTTACCCCTAACGCCAACATCGAAAAGCCAAAGAAACGCTTGAGTATCAGTTCGGGAACATTGAGTGCAAACTTGGCACCAAAGAAACCGCCAATAAAAAAGCCCAGAAAAATCAAACTAGCAACCTTAATATTGACATCACCTTCTTGATAATATGTCCAAGCAGCAAGCAGACTAACAGGAGGAACTAGTAATGCAAGGGTTGTACCTTGAGCACTATGTTGGGTAAAACCAAACAAGTATACTAAAGCTGGGGTTAATAAAACTCCACCCCCAATTCCGATTAAGCCACTTACTGTACCTGTAATTAGACCTAAAATTAGGTACAGACCAATTTCCATATAAATCCTTCCTTTGCTAGTTTTACTGACCTAAATAGTTAATTTAATATTTTCTTTATAAACCAAGTCTATCATTTTCCTTATTTAAAAGCGTGAAATTAATAACTTTAAATTAACTATGAAACAATCATCTACCAACGAAAGTGAATCTTTTTCTTTTCCTCAAGCGATCGCTGCGAGTAAAACTCTAATGCAGCAAATGCAAAATAATGACTTAAGCGAATCGGAAATCGAATCGGCAATCGCCAAAATTGTGCAAAGCAAAGCAGGCGCAAGAGGATTTTTTGTCGCCTACCTTACCGATGACTTACCATTGGCAGATAAACCAACTAGCGGTGTTATCAAAGCGCTAAAGGTTGCCCCAGAAGTAGTAGAAGATTTGCTAGTGAAAAACCTAGCCATGTCAGCAGGAATGAAACTAACTCATCTTCGCAATCAAGATCCATCGGCGGCAGAAAGCTCAGCAAGAGTTAACGCCAGAACAATTAAACTGATTAAAGAGATCAACTCACAGCAAATCCAACAAGAACTAGAGGCATTGCAATCTACTATTGTTAAGGGAGAAGGAAATTATCAAGAGTTCCTAACTAAGTGGGGTTACGATCAAGAGCAAAAGGAAGCGATTAAGGAAGCAGTTAAAATAGCGATCGCCTTAAGCGATTAAATCACTTCTCTAACTACTAATTAAGAGCCAATCTGAAATAGATTAAATCTAGATCTAAATAATGACAAAAGCGGCAACCGAAAAAACAACAGGCACAACAGAAACAATAGAACTCAAACCAAACTTTGCAATTCCAGTTGTTTTGGTCATAGTGGCTATTTCCCTTTTGCCCTTCTCCAAAATAGGAGCAAGCATTGTTGGTCTATTAGGCTTATTCCTAATGATTCAAACCTTTAGAATAAAGTTGCAATTTACCCAAAAGGCTCTAGATGTTTACAATGGCAAAAAAATGATTCGCAGCTTTCCTTATGAAGAGTGGAGCAATTGGCGGATTTTTTGGAGCAGGTTGCCAATTTTATTTTATTTTCGAGAAGTCAATAGTATCCACTTTTTACCAATTATTTTTGACTCGAAAACTCTACTTAGTTGTCTTGAGAAATACTGTCCCAGAGATTAAGTTGTTTACTCATCCAAAATCCGTCAGTTATATAGCAATTATATTCGCAGCAACTATAATTTAACTTCTACTGAATTAATAACATCGATGAATTCTGAAAAACCCCCTAACCAAAGCTCAGATTTTCCTGGTTCCTTTGATCATGAGGAGACAGAAATTAATGTAACCTATGAGGAAATAACTCCAGAGAATGAATTATCGCAGCAGGATCAAGCTGTAGATAAAAATCAAGTTAGAGACGAATCAAATCAGAATCAAGCAGTAGAATCGGCTGATGATATTTGGCAACAGCAAAACGAAGTAGAACAAACTTCTCAAAATGACAGCTTAAATTCAGGTAATTCAAATTTAGAGAATTCATCTTCAACAGAATCGAGAGAGAAAGAGTCAGTACAAATTCCTGTTCAGGAAGAAGTAAAGATTGATTCTCCGTCAGTAGCTATTGAATCAGAATCTTCCGAGCCAAAACAAAATGAACTAGTGGAATCGGAACCCTCTAACTCTCAACAGAGGAAGCTTGACGATGACGAAAAATCAAAAGTTGATAATCTTAAAGCCGAAATCCCCGAAGTAAAATCAGCAGATTATTCAGATCCTCAGATGGTGAACTCTCAGACTGCGCAACCAGTTGACAATAAAGACTTACGAACAAACGAGGTTGAAGTTCCCCCGAGTCAAAAGGATTCGCCTCAAGTCTCAAATGCTGAACAAAAAGTAGAAGTTACTCGCAAACAACCAGAATTAATTGCCGATAGTTGGCTTAATGAAGGAGAGATTAAAGAGACAAAAACAACAATAGCTAAAGAACAATCAACCCCAGAAACAATCCCCAGTCAAGATTGGGAAGCACAAAAAGCAGCTTTTCTCGAAGAGATCAAACTACTAAAAATCGAGAAAGAAACCCTTGCTGCCCAACAAAATCAAGCTCTTACCGAGAGTTTGGGAGTCATGATTGAAGAAGGGACAAGAGAACTAAGAGAACAAAAGAAATATCTTTTGCAAGACATTGAAAAGCTAGAGCGACGCAGAGAAAGAATTAGGATGGAAATGCGAGCTAATTTTGCGGGTGCATCGCAAGATTTAGCAATGCGGGTTCAAGGTTTTAAAGAGTATTTGGTAGGAAGCTTGCAGGATTTGGCAACCGCAGCAGAACGCCTTGAGCTGTCCAAACCAGAAGAGAAACGAAGACCCCGATCAGAAGATAATCGAGACCCCAGAGAAGTTAGAAGACCTAGAGAAGGCAGATTAGCAAGAGAAGAGCGAGAAGCAAGAGAGGGGCGAGAATCGAGAGAAGGAAGAAGACCATCAAGAGAAGGTCGGGAATCAAGAGATGGTCGTAGACCCAGAAGTAATTCGGCAGAAATGAGTAATTCACTCCAATTTACTGAACGGTCATTTTCCCAACAAACTGGACGCATCCGCCAACTACTAGATCGCTATCGAACTCAGCCTGATTACTATGGCCCTCCTTGGCAATTGCGACGAACTTTTGAATCGATTCATGCCGATCGAGTTCAACAGTGGTTTTTTGAGCAAGGTGGCAGAGGGTCAGTTAAGGGGATGGGTTCTCGTCTCCAGAATATTTTAGTTGCTTCGGCTGTTACCTCAGTTCTGTATCAGCTTTATCGCGATCGCTGTCGAGTATTAGTTCTAGTGGATTCTCCCGAACAATTAGGGGAGTGGCGCAGAGGCTTACAAGATTGCCTAGGCATTTCGCGTAACGATTTTGGTGCCAATCGCGGAGTAGTCTTATTCGAATCGCCAGAAGCATTGATCCAAAGAGCCGAGCGCTTATTAGATGATAAATTATTGCCGTTGATCATTATTGATGAAAGTGAGGGTGAAGTTAACATGGGCTTGTTGAGATTCCCTCTCTGGCTTGCTTTTGCTGAGAAACCCCAGACATCTAGATCATCAGGCTATCTTTACTAGTAAGGATCTTTAATTAAGGTGCAGATTTTGGGTTAAGTTGGATATTGAAGCAATGTAAGAGCAAAATTTAAAGTTTGGCATTGCAGACATATCCGCTTAAGACACGGAAATTAAATTTCCACCCAGTACGCACCCTTAGATGACTCATGACCAAAACCCTAGCCTTAAGTTTTTTATTTTTCTTCGTTGCTTATCTTTTCGGATCGTTTCCCACTGGCTATTTGCTGGGAAAATCTCTACAAAGAATCGATATTCGTGAGCATGGCTCTGGCTCAACTGGAGCGACTAATGTCTTAAGAACGATGGGAAAAAAGGCTGGGGCAGCAGTTCTCTTGACCGATATTACCAAAGGAGCGATCGCTGTTGCTTTGGTGCGTTTATATTTTCATTTTTATCCCGAAGTGTTTCCACTTAGCTGGCAACCTTGGCTAATTTTGGTTACGGCTTTGGCTGCAATTTTGGGTCACAGTAAATCGGTATGGCTCAATTTTACAGGGGGAAAATCGGTAGCTACAGGAATTGGGGTGGTGTTACTAGTTAATCCTTGGTTAGCGTTGGGGACATTGGCGGCTTTTGGGATAACTTTTGCCTTTTCTAAAATTGTTTCGCTAAGTTCGATTGCTGGAGCGATCGCGGTAATTCTCCTCGCAATTATTCTCAAGCAACCCTTGCCCTATCTAATCTTTGCAACCTTAGCAGGGGGTTATGTGATTATTCGTCACCGTAGTAATATTTCGCGGATTTTAGCTGGGGAAGAACCGAAAGTTGGTCAAAGTCTGCAACAAAAAAATAGTTAGTTTGCTGATGTTGCTGATTTTAGATATCAAGCACAGGATTTATCTATTGCTCATTGATAATTAATTTTGCTGAATCTGCTTTCAATACGAGAGAGCTAAAGAACCATGATTTGATTCGGCAATGTCATTTTCCTTATGTACGATAATATTTGTAAGTTTCTTGCTGAAAACTATTCTCATGACTTTGCTCGTTGGGTTTTTGGTGAGCCGAAAGGTTTCACCACTTTGAGTCCCACCGAATTGTTTGTCGAACCAATTCGAGCTGATGCTTTAATTCTTCTCCAATCATCTGATGTAGTTCTTCATCTAGAATTCCAAACTCAGCCTGATGAGGCGATTCCTTTTCGGATGGCTGATTATCGACTTCGAGTCCACCGTCGTTATCCCCTCAAAGATATGCGGCAGTTGGTGATCTATCTCAAGTCAACTGGGTCTCGTTTGGTGCATCAGAATTCATTTAATATTTCTGGGATGAATCATGAGTTTGAGGTCATTCGACTTTGGGAACAACCAATAGCAAACTTTTTGGATTTTCCTGGGTTACTTCCTCTCGCTATTTTGGGACGTACTGAGGATCGAATCCAAACTTTGCGAGAAATTAGTTCGTTAATCGATAGGATTAAAGATAAGAGAGAGCAAAGTAATATCGCAGCGGCAACTTCTTTGTTGGCTGGTTTAGTATTGAAGAAGGATGTTATTGGGTCTGTCTTAAGGGAGGAAATTATGCAGGATTCTGTCATTTACCAGGATATTAAAGCCCAAGGAATACAAGAAGGGGTTCAACAAGGAAAAGTTGATTTGGTTTTGCACTTACTCAAAATTCGTCTTGGCGAGCTGCAATCAGAGGATGAGGTTCGGATTAGTGCCTTGTCTCTTGAACAATTGGAAGCTTTGGGGGTAGCTATGTTTGATTTCTCTGGTTCTGATGATTTGTTGGCTTGGTTGAATGATAATTAGTTTCTGCTTATGAATCGATGAAATTTCGGCGAAAATCTTTATTTCTAGAGGATTTCATAATTATTCTTCACCAAACCCTTTTTCTTCGGTTTTACCCTTTCGATCTTGTTCTAACGCTTCTTGAGCCATTTGTTTCAGGATATCGAACTCACTGTCGGGATTTGACGAGAACAAGACTGACGAGTGAGTGATTAATTAGGTGGAAGGGTTTTTTGTGGATTCCAGGGAGATAGACTTAAAAATTGTTGAACCTTATAATTTTCTCGCAGATAATTAAGCCACGAATTGGCTAACTCTTCTGTTCCTTGAATTACTTCAATAATTTCTGTATTTCCATCAAAGAAGGCATGCTCAATAAGCCATATTTGATTTTTCCTTGGTCTACCAATTTTTCCCTCGCTCCAAGTTTTATTGCATTCTAGACAGCGATATCTAGATGTACCTGCTTTGGTCGCTCCATTAGGTCTATATTTAGTTGATTCGCATCTAGGGCATTTCATGAGATTATGAGAAAGTCGTCGATCCGCGAGGGGTGTTGCCGAGAGACTACGAGGGCATCACCCAATTTTTATTTAATAAAGTGGTTGGTTACGAGATCGGCTACTGCTCCGAGAACGGGGGAAAGTACCACAACTGATGCAGCAGCAATGATAATGGTTCTAGCAGAGTTACCCTGATCTTTTACTAGCTGAAAGTAGCGATCGTCCCACTTTTCAATCTTTTTATTTGTTTCTTCTTGCTCTGTCTTTAACTCTTGAACATCTCCATTTAACTTTTGAACATCTCCATTTAACTTCCTAACATCTCCATCTAGTCTATTAAGAAGTTCAAGTATTTGGGTTAGCTGATTGTTTTCGTTGTTCATGATGCGAAATGATGATCATGTTTTTGTAGTCTCTACTTATAAGAGTGACACACTTTTTAAGCGAAAGTGTGTCACTCTCAAAACTGCCTTCAGAGTTACGCAATAGCGATCGCGGCTCGCAAACATTTTTCTCTCAACAATTATGAAATTACTCGATGTCGTTGCTTTAATAGATGATTTACCCGAATTAGGTTTATTTCGAGGTCAGGTGATAACGATGTTGCTTTGATAAACCCCGAAATAATTCAGGATGGAGAATGGGAAGCATGGTTTTTAAGTCTAGAATTAAGCATAGATAGTGTAGGAGTTTATAGATCGATTTCTTTCCAAAAAATGTTTGAAATATTTGAAATGGTTGATTCTTGGGGAATTCATGCAGTAGAAGAAGATTAGATTTTTTACTCTTATGTTTTAAGTTAAAAAGTCGAATAAGAGACAACAATCTTTTTAACCCCAGAAAAAAGTGGGTAGAAAGTATCCACCCACAACAAATAAATTAAAACCCGACAAATTCAGAAATCTTAGTTGGCACAAGAAACGCAACCATCACCAGACTCTTTAAAATCATCCTTCTGGACAGTGCGAATATAGTAAACAGCCTTACAACCTTCCTGCCAAGCCATCACAACCGTCTCAAAAATGTCGATCGCCTTCAAACTACGCTCAGGTTGCTCAGGGAAATAAACACCCTGATTGAGGTTAAATAACAACTCCATCGAAATTCCCGTATCGATCCACTGTTGAATCTTGGCAACAGCCTTAACCACAGTTTTCTGGTTGAGAGTTTTATTTTCGTGATAGAACCAAAAACAATCCTTGATAAATGGAGGTGCGATCGGCACAAGACCCTTCGCCCACTTGTCATAAAAGAACTTACTGTAGACAGGCAGAATACTAGCAGTACAACCCTGCACCAAAGAAGAAGAAGTATTAGGCGCGATCGCTGTAATATGTGAATTGCGAATTCCGTACTTCTGAATATCCGCGGCTAACTCAGGCCAACGCTCTTTGTTGTGAGCATATTTTAAAAACCAGTCAACCGATTTAGAACCAATTAACTTACCCTTACTCCACTCACTACCAGCAAAAGCAGCATAAGCACCTCTATCTTTAGCTAGCTCCATCGAAGCTTTGGTACACCAGTAACCAACCTCTTCAAAGAGAACGCTGATCGCATCAAGGTCTTTGTAAGTCTTATGTTCTTTTGCTAACCAATCAGCCAAGCCCATCGCACCCACACCAATAGTGCGGTACTTATCATTATGATTTTTACTCGCAGCAAAAGGAGGCGTAGTGATATCAATAGTGTTATCGAGAATTCGCACCGCCAAACTACTCAGATGAGGCAATTCGTCTAGAGCAATATTTGCCAAGTTAAGGGAAACCAAATTACAGCAATGTCCCTCAACCCCAGGCTTAACATTGGAAAAACTTTCACAACACAAGTTAACCCCAGGGATATAACCCTCATGTTTGTTGGGGTTGGCTCTGTTGATAGTGTCTTTAAATGCCAAATAAGGCATTCCTGTTTCTACCTGCGATCGCATAATCTCTTTAAACAGTTCTCTGGCTTGAACCTTTTTATAGAGAGTAATTTTCTTGCCTAATTCTGCTTCGATCTCGGCATAAGCCCACTCAAACTGATCGCCCCAAAGCTCGGCCAAGTCGATTCCTAACTTGGTTTTAACTTCGTAAGGATCGATTAATGTCCACTCTTCTTTGGCTTCCACCCGACGCATAAATTCATCGGGAATGATTAATTGAGGAAAAACGTCATAGGCTTTACGTCTTTGGTCGCCGTTTTCAGTCTGCATCTCCAGAAACTCGGGGACATCCAAATGCCAGATATCCACCCCGACAGTTACCGCACCAGCTCTACGTCCGCCTTGGTTAACTGCGATCGCCGTATCATTGAGAAGCTTAACCCAAGGAACAATTCCCCCAGAGGCATTCTCTTTTCCCATAACCCAACTACCAGTAGCGCGGATTCGAGAAACATTAACCCCGACACCACCACCATTTTTAGAAATGCGAGCAGTGTTAGAAATCTCGGAGAAAATACTTTCGAGGCTATCGTCCATCGCCACGATAAAACAACTACTCAGAGAACCATTAGGGATTCGCAAATTCGACAAAATAGGTGTAGCTAAAGAAATTTTCCGAGAAGCGATCGCCTCATAAAATTGCTTAGCAATGCTAAGGCGATTAGTAGGAGACTCAGTCTGCGCCAACAACAAAGCACAGGTCAAATAAGCTTCTTGGGGTAACTCGTCGTCAAGCAAGTATCTTTTGGTGAGCAGCACCGCCCCAGCATAGTCATAATCCTTATCCCATTCCTGCTGAAGCCAAGTACCCGCAATCTTTAATTCTTCAGGTGAATACTTGAGGATAGCTCGGTCATAGCGATCGGCTTCAACTTGAAACTTAACCGTTTGCGCATAATCTTCGTAGCCAAAACCCCGACTAACCAGAGTATCTTTCCATAAGCTCCAGATATGTAATCTACCTGCTACATATCGCCACTCAGGCTCCTCAGGACTACACATGCTCAAAGAGCAATCAATCAAATTATCTTGAATTTCTCTGGTGGTAACACCATCTCTCAGCCTAGTCGTTAATCCCGCTTCTAAGGTAATCGGATTAACATCTTGATTGGCACAAGCCCATTCAACAACATTACGAATCTTCGTAATATCAAGGTTCGTCCTTGAACCATCTCTCCTAATCACCATGATATTTTTATCTGTCGCGGGAAAGGGAATGTTTGCTAGGGATTTGATTTGCTGCATAAAAACTCAAATCTTTGAAATAACGTGATTTATAATATAGCCTAAGATCCACATATTTAGTGCTTAATTATAAAAAATAAGTCTTTTTTCCTCTACATATAGTTTATTTCCCACATTTAAACAAAAAAAATAATTAAGATTAGGATTCCCCAATTTACAAAAAATCGCTAGATTTAAAGCCAAATATGAGCTGACGCCTTCCCAGTTGATCCAGAATAAGTAGATTAGCTCACTTCAACAGCAAATAGATTAAGCTGAAACAAGATTCAAAGGTCAAAGTAAGCTGACTTTTCCCTAAGATTCTTGTTAAAGAGAAAAATAATGTAGCGAAATCTAGAATTATTTAGTCCAATAATGTCAAGTAATCATGACTATAAAAGACAAAAAAGCTGTATTATCCTCGTGTTTAGGGAGGTCAGGAAGACTCGCAGCTACTATAATTAGGAAATATTTTTTCCATTCAGTAACAAAATAAACAATTCTTCAGTGGATAATCAGAGAACCGAAACTTATCTCAACCATCCCTCTTTCGGTATGTTGTACCGTGTTTGCTCAGTAAAAGAAAATCAAGATGTTTTTACTACTCTGTATGCACAGCGTCTATTTTTTATCGTAACTTCCAACAATAAGGATTTTGTTTTTGAACCCGTCAGCCGATCTGAAGCTCGTGCAATGGTCGAAACTTGGATGAGAACCCTACGCAACCAAGGAGATTATTCCCAAGCACAAGAAATACAATCAATTCATAAACGAACTTTTCAATAGTTGAGTAACATTAACCATTTGAGAAATTAGTTGCTGAGCTGATTTGCCAAAATTAAGTCAGATCCAAATTGAAAACTCCAAATTAAAAATTATAGATACCAACATTAATCCACTATGGAAAAAACGATCTACGCAAACATAGATCGGATTCGCAAAAAAATCCCCTCATCAACTCTTTTGGTCGCAGTGAGCAAACAAGCATCTGTTGCCGAAATCAAAGCGGCCTATGCCACAGGCATCAGAGACTTTGCCGAAAATAGATTGCAAACTGCTTTACTTAAACAAGAGCAACTTCAAGATTTAACCGATATTCGTTGGCATTTTATCGGTCATATTCAAACTAAAAAAGCAAAAAAGATTGCTGAAAACTTTAGCTGGATTCACTCAGTTGATAGCCTCAAACTAGCCCAGAAGCTGAACAGTGTAACAGTTGACATGTCCTCAGCACCCCAAGTTTGTTTGCAAGTAAAAGTATTGCCTGACCCAAATAAGTATGGCTGGAGTCCCACAGAACTGTTAGAAGATTTAGCGAATTTAGATAGTCTGGAATATCTAAACGTTCGTGGTTTGATGGCAATTTTACCTTGGGGATTATCCCCAGCAGAAAACTTAGCTGCTTTTAAATCTGTTCAGTCTTTGGCAGAACAAATTAAACAACAAAATTATTCACGAATAAGAATGGAAGAGTTATCCATGGGAATGTCTGGAGACTACGAGTTAGCCATCCAGGCTGGAGCAACAATGATTCGACCTGGCACAACTATTTTTCAGCAATAACAGTTTTTCAAGGAAAAAGAAAAGTTAAACTTCTCAGAAAACAAAGGTGTTCAATAATTCACAGTTGAGTATTGCTATAGCGAGTTTGAATTGATGGTTAAATTTTCTAACTCCGAACTCCGAACTCCTAATTCCTAATTTGTCTATCATCCTCCAGAACAAAATTTACAGACCAAGAGTTCACATCTAGCAACATCAATCTTAAGCCTTTAGGTAAATTAAAAAGCAAGTTTTCATTATTCTGCTAATTATGGAAATTGTCATAGAAGAATCTCCATAATCGCAATGCCTCTAATTAATGTCCGTGGTGTCGATCATTATTACGAGTGGGTTCGCTCAACAAGCCCCGATGAGTCAGAAAAAAGTAAACCAGTAATGGTATTCGTCCACGGTTGGGGTGGCTCTGGCAAGTATTGGCAAAATATAGCGATCGCCTTATCTTCAGAATACGATTGCTTAATCTATGACCTTAGAGGTTTTGGGCGCTCCAATGACTTAGGAGAGGGTGAAAGCATTGGTTATGAGCTAGAAGAATACGTAGAAGATCTAGCTATCTTGTTAGCAAACCTCAACATCAATCGGGTTTATCTCCATGCCCACTCGATGGGTGCTTCGATCGCAACCTTGTTCCTTAATCGCTATGAACATCTGGTTGAAAAAGCAATTCTCACTTGTAATGGCATCTTTGAATACGACGAAAAAGCATTTGCCGCATTTCATAAATTTGGTGGCTATGTGGTCAAATTTCGCTACAACTGGTTTTTGAAAGTACCTTTTGCTGACCAAATGTTTATGGCTAGATTCTTGAGCCGACCTATTGCCAAAAGCGATCGCCTAGAATTTTTAGCTGATTTTTTACTTGCTAATTATGATGCAGCCCTAGGAACAATTCTGACTTCAGTAAGCAAACAAGCCGTAATCGAAATGCCCAAGGAATTTAAGAAAATTAATGTTCCTACGCTAATGATTTCAGGAGAAAAAGACCAAATCATTCCAGCCGAAATGGGCAGACAAGCAAGTATGTTAAATGACAAACTAGAATATCAAGAAATCACTAATACGGGTCATTTTCCAATGCTAGAAGCAGAAGCCATTTATCTAGAGAAAGTCAAGAACTTTCTTTGCGCTTCATCAATATTTGCTAATGCACAAAACTAAAACTTAATCAAGGTTAACCAAGAAATTTTATAAAGTTTTAAGATTTTTGACAATTACAGCTAAAGCCAAGAAGTTGAGTCTATTGTGTTGATAGGTGTTGTGTTGAGAGGTAAGAACAATGCTTAATATCCTCTGTACCCCATTGAAAAGCATGAGAGTTGCATCCAGTTTCATCATCTCCCTCATCCTGACGACCACAGTAAGTTTTATCATGCCCATAACGGTTGTGGGTCTCTTCTTCGGTTCAGCTTTTCTAATCGGCTTAGTTCCTGGTTTAGGCTCGTTTGGACACGAATCAACTACTGAAATTTTGAAGTTCTTGGCAATCTTTGGTAACGGGAAACCATTCTCAGGGATACTAACCTTGGGTTTAGCTAGCAGTTTTGTAGGCGCTTTGTTTGATCTTTTCAATAACTATCGATTTCAAAGCTTACGGGAATAAGGCTCGGCTAGTGATTTGAACTCAACAATTGAAAACAATAAATTTACGAAAGTTGTCAGTTCTTAGGTTATTGCAACTAAGTCAAGCCCAAAGTAGATGCTGTCTTTAGATGTTGATTAAAGTTAGATATTAATTAAAGACAGTACCCGTAATCTTAACCAGCATATTTAGCAAAACTTTATTTAGCATTATGATGGGAATCAAACGGTTACTATAAGCATGAACAGCGAGAATTGTGAATTTATCGAGACGTAGTTTCTTTTACCTATTGGGGCTTGGCTTAGGCGGAACAGTTTTAACTTCGTACACCAAGAAATTTAAATCCGCACTTGCCGCTCCAGAATCTTTATTTGTTAATCGATTTGGTAATTTGCAATCTGACCCCAGGCGAATTATTGATCTACCTCCAGGTTTCAAATATAAAATTATTTCTGTAGTGGGAGAAACCATGAATGATGGTTTTGCTGTCCCGAATAACCACGATGGGATGGGTGCCTTAGCAGGAAAAAATGGAGAAACAATCTTAATTAGAAATCACGAGCTAAATTCTCTAGCCCATAAAAATGAGTTAACAGCGAATACGCCTCAATATGATTCCTCTTGCCCAGGCTGTACAACCACTTTGGTTATAGATCGCGATCGCAACCTCAAAAAACATTATCTTTCCCTAGCTGGCACTAATCGCAACTGTTCAGGTGGAATTACACCTTGGAATTCTTGGCTTAGTTGCGAAGAAGATATTGCGACCCCCTACGCCCCACCTGGCTTTAGCTTGGAACAAATAGGTTATTTTTGGGGAAAAGTAAGCAAAAAGCATGGCTATAACTTTGAGGTATTTGCCGATCAAGCTATTGCTGAACCAAAACCATTAAAAGCAATGGGTCGTTTTCGGCATGAAGCGATCGCTGTTGACCCGCAAACTAACTATATTTATCAAACTGAAGATCGCAGAGATGGCGGCTTTTATCGTTTTCGTTCTCACAAAGATCAGGATTTAGCAGCGGGGGGAGTTTTAGAAGCAATGGTAATTGTCGATCTGCCTAGAATAGATACGGGCCTGAATTTTCCAGTTGGGGAAACTAAATCTGTAGAGTGGGTCAAAATTGAAGATGTCGATCCCGAACACGACAGCTTACGTTATGAGGCTCAAACTAAAGGAGCAGCAATATTTCGTCGAGGAGAAGGTATTTGTCTTAGTGAAGGCGAATTCTATTTCACTTGTACTAGCGGTGGTCAAGCAGAAGTAGGGCAAATTTTTCGATACAATCCCAGTCAAGAAACTATTGAGCTGTTTTTAGAATCCCCTGGTACTGAACTGTTAGATTATCCCGATAATTTAATCATTGCTCCTTTTGGAGATTTGATTGTTTGCGAAGATGGACGAGGAGAACAACGCTTAATTGGTATAACGCCCGAAGGAAAATATTATCAATTTGCTCGCAACGCCCTTAATAATAGTGAATTTGCAGGAGCCTGTTTTTCGGCTGATGGTCAGACCATGTTTGTAAATATCTATAATCCAGGTATGACTTTAGCTATTTGGGGTGACTGGAACAAAGTCTAAGACAAAGGAAAAAATTACGTTGCTGAGTTAAGAGATGAAGCGCACAGTTTATCTGTTAGTTCTCCTAAAGGACTTGTCCTCGAATACGGAAATGGGGATAACGCTTCGCATATTAATAGCAAATTGATAATTACTTTTGATTAATTTGTTTACAGACGCGAAATCTAAAAAATCAGACTTTGACTTAGCAACGCCGACTTTTAATCCTCAAAGGTTGCAACTATATTCTGCTTTTGACATTGATCTGTAATTAATCTAATTTGAGCGAGATCATTCTCTTGTCCAAATAGATGAATCCGTTTTTGATGATGGGGATAATAACTCCCATACACCAAGATTTGACCTAATGCAGCCTTCCAGTTCCTTATATGCTTAACCTCTATTATTTGATTGGCGCTTAGTATGTCGATTCTGCCACCTGGAATAACCACTTCAGTTTTGCCATTCAAAGATTTAGCCAACTTATCACGATAGTAGCTCTCGCTTCGCTTCCTCTTTAGCTTACTGGCTGATGAGTTAGGGGCGTTTTCTTGTCTTCGGTCACTTTCTTGAAATACAGAATTAGATCCAAATTCTTGAAATACCGATCTTAGCTGCTTGCTATTGGGTGCAAGTTTTTTTCCAAAAAGTTTAGCAAGATTTTTTCTCTTTCTGAACATGCCTTTATTTACTATTGGTAACAGCCACAAAAAGCAGGAACACTACTCCTGAGGCGATCGCTATTTCTTCCAGCCATTTACTTCCACTATATCGATACCATCTCGCAAAACTTTCGATAATGTGTAAAATCGACTCTAGCCCCCAGCCAAAAGCTTGAAGAGTCAGGTAAACCAATGCGGCTACCCCTAAGGCTTGGATAAAGGTATTTTTAAAAAGAATATTCATCAAACTACAATCATGGATAAATTACGAGTAATTCTATGATTCCCAAAAGCTCAACATTATGTTGCGAAGTCACCCGACGACTATTCGTATTATGTTTAGGACTTGATTTGCTAGTTTGATATTTGAATTTAAATTTGTGAATTCTGTTCGAATCAGTGATCACATAATCAGCTGCAAACATTTTTTTGCAAAAAAAAGACATAAAAAAACGCCCCCCTAATTAAAGGAGAGCGTTTTTTCAAATCTAACTTAACCGAGAAACCCGATTGAGATAAACTTCACAACTTAACCGTTGATAGCAGGAGCAGTAAGAGCTACAGGAGCTTGCTCACCAGCAGCCAAATCTAGAGGGAAGTTATGTGCATTTCTTTCATGCATTACTTCGAAACCTAGGTTAGCGCGGTTCAAGATGTCCGCCCAGGTGTTAACCACACGACCTTGTGAGTCGATGATTGAC
>CALKUU010000070.1 GCA_937996665.1 uncultured Xenococcaceae cyanobacterium
TTCTTTAAAGGTGAATGTTGTCTTTAAACCTCAAAATTTAACTCAAATTTTAGGCGAAGTGATTGCCGAAAAAGGTTTACGTCAATTTCGGACAGCAGAAACTGAAAAATATCCTCATGTAACCTACTTCTTTAATGGTGGACTAGAAGAGCCATTTTCAGGAGAAGATCGCGAATTAATTCAAAGCCCCATGGTTGCAACCTATGATCGAGCACCAGCAATGTCGGCTCAAGAAGTGACCGAGGTTGTTTGCAAAGCTGTCAATAAAGAAGTTTATTCTTTGATAGTTGTCAACTATGCAAATCCAGATATGGTAGGTCACACAGGTAACTTAGAAGCTGCAATGGTTGCTATTGAGACCGTAGACAAGTGTATTGGTCAAGTTATTGATTCGGTGGTTAGTGTAGGTGGAACGACGCTGATTACGGCAGACCACGGTAATGCCGAATATATGCAGGACAAAGACGGTAAACCCTGGACGGCTCATACCACAAACCCAGTGCCGTTTATTCTCATCGAAGGAGAAAAGCGCTTAATCTCAGGTCATGGTGGTGATGTTGTTCTCAAAGAAGGAGGTTGCTTAGCCGATGTCGCTCCTACTATTCTAGAAATCTTACAGCTTCCTCAACCATCTGAAATGACCGGCACTTCCTTAATTGAATCAGCCAATTACGAAGTAAAAAAAAGCCGAACCCCTGTTAGAATTTCCCTTTAGGTTACGTTGACAGTTGTCGGTCAAATGAGTAGAAGGCTAAATCAAGTCTACTGCTCTAGAACTACTAGATGAATTCTAGTTGACTAATTTGTCCAGCGAGCTTTGTGATTGTTAGGTTAACAAAAAACTATTCTTTGGTCTATGCTGTTTTTTTTGTAGATGTGTTTCAATGTAGAATATTGGTTGCAGTCGATTTGGCTTTTCTGCAAGCAATTTAGCGGACTCTAATTGTTTAGAGTTTTCCATTTAGAGTTAATTATCAATAATTTAGTAATTTTATCAATGAAAGTTTATCAACTATTTCAAATTGTCTGGACTACTTCTGCTTTCCTTTTAATCGTTCTCGTCTTGCTTCATAGTCCTAAAGGTGACGGTTTAGGTGGTATTGGTGGACAATCACAACTTTTCACTAGTGCGAAGAGTGCAGAAACTACTCTCAACAGAATTACTTGGGCATTGTGTATTATTTTTATGACTATTACCGTTGCTTTGAGTGCAGGCTGGATTGCTAAATAATTGAAGGCGAAATTTAATTGACTACTTTTAATTAATTTTTGGCTTTTGGTTAAGCAAGTAGTAAGAATAAATAGTTGACGACAAAAAAACAGGTGGGCTGAACTTGCTCACCTGTTTTTTGTAGCTAAGGTATTTCAACAGTTAATGCTGACCTGGGATCTACTCTTCTGGTTCTAGCCATAGTCCATCTGACTTAATCAGTCTAATTAGTTCTTCAACTCCTTGCGCTTCAGGGACTTTTTTTATTTCTTCTCTACCCCGATACAAAGAAATATAACCAGGCTGTTTGCCAACATAGCCATAGTCAGCATCTGCCATTTCTCCTGGCCCATTAACAATACAACCCATAACGGCAATATCTAAACCAGTAAGGTGTTTGGTCGCTTCTCTGACTTCGTGCAAAACATCTTCGAGATTAAACAAGGTGCGACCACAAGAAGGACATGCCACATACTCAACCATGGTTTTTCTGAGCCCCAGTGCTTGCAAAATGCTGTAACAAACTGGGATTTCTTTGATGGGTGATTCTGTTAAAGAAACTCGGATTGTATCACCTATGCCATCAGCTAAGAGCGTGCCAATTCCCGCAGTAGATTTGATTCTGCCATATTCTCCATCGCCTGCTTCTGTAACCCCTAAATGAAGCGGATAATCCATTCCTAACTCATTCATTTTGCTTACCATCAAACGATAAGCCGCCAACATGACAGGAACTCGTGATGCTTTTAGCGAAATGACAATATTTTGGAAATCAAGTGATTCGCAAATGCGAATAAATTCTAATGCTGACTCGACCATTCCTTCGGGAGTATCGCCGTAGGTAAACAGCATTCTTTCAGCTAATGAACCGTGATTAACTCCGATTCGCATCGCTTTGCCTTGATCTCGTAGTGAGATAACTAGTGGCTCTAAGGTTTCTCTTATTTTTAAGCCAATTTCATTGAATTCAGTTTCTGTATATTCAGTGCGATCGCTTTTGGGTTTTTCAAAAACATATAAACCAGGATTAATTCTCACCTTGTCAACATGTTTAGCTACTTCCAAAGCTATTTTCATGCCATTGTGATGGACATCGGCAACCAAGGGTACTGCTTGATAATTTTGTGTGAGTTTAGCCTTTATTTCAGACAAAGCTTTTGCATGAGCCATGCTGGGAACCGTTACCCTCACGATCTCACAACCTGCTTCATGAAGAGTACGAATCGCGTTAACAGAACCTTCAATGTCTAGGGTATCTTCATTAATCATTGATTGAACAACGACAGGATAACCACCACCAATAGTTATATCGCCTACTTTGACAGGGCGAGTTTTTCTGCGGTGAATAGTCGTGTCAACAGGTTGGGCGGAATTCGCTTGGGGATTATCCAGAGTTTGCATCGTTATTTGACTATAATTCTGAAGGTGAAAATGAGCAGTTGAAATATCTTGATTCTGATTAACAGAGGTTAATTAATTAAACCCTAAATTCTGGGTTTTAATCAATCAACTAGTGGAGGTCATGGGGCAAGAAATTGGACATGTTTTCAGGCTGAGTGTTTTAAGGATAGATGCTGTGAGAATAACCTCTTGGAGAAATCCTAATTAGGAAATTATTTTTGTAAGTGAGATCTTGCGGAAGTAAGAATCTTAATTTGTTCTCAAAGCGATTCTTTAGATGTCTGACATCTAAAGAATCGTTAATAATCAAAGAAGTAGTTCAATTTTGAGTTGACCTTAATAATGGCAAAAGTACGCTTAGAATCGATTAGCCACCAGTATGGAAATGTTAAGGCGATCGCTGATATTAGTTTCGAGATTCCTGACGGAGAATTTTGGGTGATGGTCGGGCCTTCTGGCTGTGGTAAATCGACAATTCTAAGAACTATTGCTGGTTTAGAAAAGGCTACTAGTGGCAACTTATACATCGGCGATCGCTTAGTCAATGAAGTCCCTGCCAGACAAAGAAATGTAGCGATGGTATTCCAAAACTATGCTCTTTACCCTCATATGAGCGTGGCAGAAAATATCGCCTTTGGACTGAAAATGCGCCAAGAAAGCAAGAGTCAGATCAATCTTCGAGTCCAAGAAGTTGCCCATGCTCTCAATCTTGAGCATCTGCTCAATCGTAAACCCAAACAACTTTCTGGTGGGCAGCAACAAAGAGTTGCTCTCGGCAGAGCGATCGCCCGAAAGCCGCAAGTCTTTCTATTAGATGAACCTCTCTCTAATCTTGATACTCAGCTTCGAGATAGCACTAGAGCCGAACTTAAACAACTTCACCAAAAAGTGGGAATTACCACGATTTATGTTACTCATGATCAAGTAGAAGCAATGACGCTTGGCGATCGCATTATCGTTTTAAAAGATGGTGTCATTCAACAAATTGGACGACCACAAGAAATCTATGCCAATCCTGCCAATGCAATGGTGGCAAGTTTTGTTGGTAGTCCACCGATGAATTTGTTGCCAGTAATGTATCGCGATCAAAATTTTGTGATCAACGGTCAAAGCCTGGTAGCGAGTGATCAAATAATCAATAGCTTACAACTTAGGCAAGAAGATCATTTTGAGCTAGGTATTCGTCCTGAACATTTGCAGATAGTCAGCTCTTTTCCTAGTGAGTCGACCTCTGGAGTAGAAAATATTTTGGTTACTGAGGTAATGGTCATTGAGCCTTTGGGAAAAGAAATTTTGGTGAGGACGAAATTACAGGGTTCTCATCATACTTTAAATTTATTTGCACCTGCTAACTGGTTGGCTAAAATTGGTGAAAAAATTACAGTGAAAATTGAGAGCGATAAATTATTTATTTTTGATGCCCATAGCGGTAAAACTTTGCGATCTGCCAATTAGCTCTTGGGGTTGGGAAATCGTGATCTTTTCAATCAATATTTGCGAAAAATGAGTTTATTCTGAACAGCTAATAAATTGATTTTTTGCTTCTTCTCCATAATTTGAGTCAATTAATGAGAGACTCAAATAGGGATC
>CALKUU010000071.1 GCA_937996665.1 uncultured Xenococcaceae cyanobacterium
CCAAACGAGGAGCCAACCGATTCAGGACTTTGCTTTGACGCACAAAATTTTGCAACCCCAATTGTTGATAGACCCACAGAGCAGGTAAAAAGGGGCGTAAACGTCGAGGATAAGGAAATACATTAAAAATGAGGGTGCGCAGTAAGCGATCGCCAATACTACGAGGCTGATTCCTTTCTACTTGAGGACGTGTTGCCGAAATCAACTCACCGTATTCTACTCCCGAAGGACAGGTACTTACACAAGCTAAACAACCTAAGCAGCTATCAAAATGAGACGAGGTTGTTTCATCTAGAGTTGCTTCGCCTTTAGCGATCGCATCCATCAAATAAATTCTACCTCTAGGCGAATCCATCTCCGTACCGAGAATGCGATAGCTAGGACAAGTAGCCAAGCAAAATCCACAATGAACACAATTATCAATCACTTCTTGTTGAGGTGGATTTTTACTATCAAAATTAGATGTCATATTGAGTAAATTGTCTTAGCAGCGATAACAGTAAAGATGAACACTTAATTTATGCTCCGTCCTTAAAAATCATAAGTGATGAAGTGATATTTAGCGGATTAGCTATTGTGAATCAATATTTACATAATCGGCAAGGAGCAACTTTTCCACAAATCAAATTTAATATAAAAAATCCTAGCTTCTCAAGTAAAAAGTTAGGATTTTTTATCTTTACAAAAACTGAATTAAATCAGACTGATTTATTTTTATTGTTCCTAATTCCAGGAAGATAATGGTATTTCTAAAACTAAATGTGTTGTTCTCAAGAAACTTTGCTTTAAAAATCCAGTCTGCTTAGAGTTATTCCCCACATTTAAAAATAAATAGATACAAAAAGTGGCAATCCCAGCTAATATTATTCTCTCCCACATGACCCTAAATCCTAAACCTCTATCTACCTCTCTTCTAGTATGTCTTATTACAGGCAATACATCCATATTTCTTCGGTGTAAATAACCAATTTTTTATCGAAAATTTACACTTAACTAAATATCAATTAAAAAAAGATAAAGAAAAAAATATATATATTAAGTAAAATTTAGCTCAGTTAATATTTATCGCAAATAAGAGAACTTAGCAAATAAGAATAGAAAAAATATTATTACGAATTAACTACTTTTACTATACAAATTAAGCTTTTGTAAAACAATTAAGAAAAAGAAAACGGGATCATCCAATAAGTATCTTTTCCAAAGACGTTTAGGTTCAGCCAACAAACGATACAACCATTCTAGACCTGCTCGACTAACCCAATCTGGCGCCCGCGAGGTAATTCCAGCTTCAAAATCAATTGTTGCACCGATCGCGAAGAAGGTTTTAATCTGATTACTGAGCTGATCTTTATGTTGAGCTATCCACTTTTCTTGTTTGGGTGCACCAACACCTACTGCCAAAACACTAGCTCCAGACTGATTGATAATCTCAATAATTTTCGCGCATTCTTCAGGATCATGCTCAAATCCCATTGGCGGACAGTAACTATCAACTATTATTTGACTACCAACCTCTTGATTTATTTTCTGCTGAGCCGCTTCTGCCGCCCCTTCCTTGCCACCCAAAAGGAAAATTTTCACATCTTCAGTTTTGGCATAAAACTTGCAAAACGCAGGAAAAAGATCAGAACCTGAAACTTTTTCTTTGAGAGGAGTACCCAAGAAACGAGAAGCTAAAAGCAACAATTGGCTATCACAGACTCGATAATCAGCCTGCTGATAAACATTATAAAATTCTTGATCCTTTTGGAGTTTAACTAAATGGTCGATATTGGGAGTAAAAACAACCCCTCCATTTCTTAGTTTCGACAAAAGTTCATTCAAGCCAATGTTATCAATAGCAACATTGAGAATATTGATTTCTTCATTTTTCGGTTGTTGAATAACAAGAAGTTCCATCAGGTTCATAATTTTTTTATCTTGCTCCTCAATTATTAGGACAAAAAACTACTATAAAAACAAGTCAAAATAGATAATTCGTAATCAGCAATTAGTTTAAAAAATTAACAATGTAAAAACTCGATAACTATTTTTTTAATCACAATTTATTGACTTAATTTAAGTAAACTCAGACCAATAATAAGCAAGTCATCAAATAAGTATTATAGCTTAAGTATATAAACCTAGAAAATGTTACTAACAATCACTTGATCTTAGTTAGGATCTGAGAATCAAGTACCATATTCTCAGTTAACAGGTCTTTAACCGAAACTCGCAAATAACATTGACTATCAACTTGAAATTGTAATTCTATTCGATCAGAGCCAGGATAACCTGGTGGATCTAAAGTAGCCATTGTTCTAGCTTCAATTGAATCATTAAGTGGTTTAACTAACTTTTGTTCGCTATTTAAGCTTCTCGTTTTAAGCTGATTATTTTCAAAATAGACCTCAGTAACTATGTCTTCTGAACCGATTTCTCCAATAACTAACTCGATACAAGATTGATTTACAACAGAGGCTCCTAAAGTGAGAGTAACAGGATGCAACATCGGATATGGTTGACCATTATTAATTAGTGGATGCCAATTATGTCGCTTATTTTTCCGATCCCAGTAACGAACCCCATAACTGTGATAAATAAAATCTTTGACCTCAATTTCGTTGATAATTTGCAATGCACCTTCGGCTACAGCCGTTAAAGGGCGATCGCATTTAATTTTCTCGACTGGGAAAAAACCACTAACCCAATCCTGAATTTGAGGGATTTTGACGGTACCTCCAACTAGAACAACATTATCAATATTAGTAATTTCCACACCATTTCGTCTTGCTGATTGCAGCATCTTCGTCATTAATTCATCAAGCTGAGGAAATAATTCATAGAATCTTAATACTTTTGCAAAAGTTTCCTGGTCTAAAGATAATTCAAAACTCTCTAAAGTCTCATCATTAAAGTAGACTTCTGTTGCTTTATCCTGTGTTGATAATTTGATTTTGAGTCTTTCTACTAATCTTGTTAGCAAAGATGAAGGAGTTAAATTTTGCTCATCTACAAAGTAGTTAACCAACCAGTTATCAATATCGGCTCCCCCCAGATTTTTGCCAACTTTGGCAATAACTTTTGCAGTTCGATTTTTCTGAGCCTGATTATCTCCTAATATTTTTTGTCCCCACTTTAAAATTAAGCCCTGATAGTTATCAAGGTTTGTTTCTAGCTCTACCAAAGAAAAATCAGCAGTGCCACCACCAATATCAATTACTAAAATAGTTTTTTGACTAGTCAGACCATAACCTAAGGCTGCTGCGGTTGGCTCATCTATAATCCTTATTTGTTCAACTGCCAATGAACGGCAAATATCAGTCAACCACAATCGATAAAGCTCAAAACTATCAACCGGAACAGTCAAAACTAGAGAATCTATTGGGTCAGAACGCTCAAGCCTTAGTTGCTCAATAACTTTAGTGAGATAAAGTTTGCCGATCGCCTCAAAACTAATCTCTGTGTCATCTATTTGCGGTAAAAAACCTTGAATTTCACTACCAACACCGCGTTTAAAATTACGAAAAAATCTAGCATCGTTGGTTGAATTTAAACCTGCATTTAAAACTTCCTGACCAATTAAAGCTTTATTCTGAGTCGCATCTTGCAAATAGAGCAAGCTAGGAATTAAGGGAGGGCTTCCAGATAACTTCTGACAGAGACTATTTAAGCTGACAATTTTAGTTTCTTTAGTCAAACTATTTAAACTTGTGATGACAGTATTACTTGTGCCGAAGTCAATTGCGTAGCTGTTAAAGGAGTTTTGAGTAAGAGCCATTAAATTGAAATAGAGAAGATAACAGAAAGAATTAAATTTCACGTCAGAATACTTACTGTTAATCTTAGTATTTTTTCTTGACGGGTATCTAAAAAAGGTATTCGCTGTTACTTCGTTTATTGTCGAAGTCTCTTTAATTTACAATTCAAAAATATATTGAGAAAAAAATTAAGAAACTATGCTTTGCAAAGCTGAGTTTAATGTTTTCGTTCGGGTAAAAACCGAACTTCTTGATTTTGACAACAGTAGAGAAGAGAAAGTTATGATGAGAACTAACTCAATATTTTCGAATTTAGATTACATTTGATTTCAGAGGATTACGTTTACATTTTAAAAATGAAAAAATTAGGCTTTTTAAGTAAGTTTATTAGCCACACTCTGATGTTGCTGTTAGGTGTAGCTTTAACCTTTGGGACACTAAGAGTTATGTCTTCTCAAGCAGATACCATTAATGGGAATGCCCTAGAAGCAGGCAAAACAAAGCAGGTTTCTCAAGAAATTGCTCAACTTTCAGAAACGAGTAATGCTAGAGCTTCGACTAGTTTTGTCGGCAAGGCTATTTCTCGTACTGGGCCGTCAGTCGTTCGAGTTGACACAGAAAGGACTGTTTCTCAAAGAGCTGATTCGTTTTTGAACGATCCTTTTTTCCAAGAGTTTTTTGGCGATCGCTTGAGAGACGTACCTCAAGAAAGACAAGTTAGAGGTCAAGGGTCAGGATTTATTACCGATAAACAGGGAATTATCTTAACTAATGCTCATGTTGTCAGTGGAGCAGATAAAGTCACAATTACCCTCAAAGATGGCAGAGAATTTGAAGGCAAAGTAACAGGAACAGATAAGGTTACTGATTTAGCAGTAATCAAAATTGATCCTCAAGGTGCAAATATCCCCATCGCTCCGCTGGGAAATTCTTCTCAAGTTGCAGTTGGTGACTGGGCGATCGCTGTTGGTAACCCAGTGGGTTTAAATAATACCGTCACGTTAGGAATTATTAGTACTCTAGAGCGTTCTTCTGCTCAGGTTGGAATTCCCGATAAAAGAGTAGATTTTCTCCAAACAGATGCAGCGATTAATCCTGGTAACTCTGGTGGGCCTTTACTAAATGAAAAAGGCGACGTTATCGGCATCAATACCGCAATTCGCGCAGATGCTAATGGAATTGGGTTTGCAATTCCAATCGATAAGGTGAAAGCAATTAAAGATACTTTAGCAAAGGGAGGAGTTGTTCCTCACCCTTATGTAGGTGTCCAAATGATTACCCTGACTCCTGAATTGGCGCAGCGCAATAACCAAGACCCTAACTCAGCTTTTAACATTCCTGAGGTTAAAGGGGTGTTAGTAATGAGGGTACTAGAAGATACACCTGCTGCTCTCGGAGGGATTCGTCGCGGGGATGTAATCGTCGCGGTTGATGGCAAGAAAATTACGACTGCGGCTGAGCTTCAGTCTTTGGTTGATAAGAGTGGTTTAAATAAAACTCTCAAATTTGAAGTTCTACGAGGTGATCGCAATTTAAAACTAGATGTCAAGACTACTCAGTTAAAGGCTAGTTCTTAGTCTAGGTTTTGAGTCTCAATTTTTAAGAATAATGAGGACATGCACTAGTAGAGCAGAGTCCTCATTTTGTTGTTTAAGCCTTGACTATTTGATTTATCGACTCTGCGATCAACCAAACTATTCTGGTTTCACAATCGAGATAAAGGGATCTTGCAAATATTTTTGGGCTGTTGCTTGTGCTGCTTCGGCTGTGACTTGAGCGACCGCTTGAGGAAACTCAAGATCAAAGTCAATTCCTAAACCTAAACTTTCATACCAACCATAAGTTTGGGCGATCGCACCATTAGTTTGTTTACCTAAAGCATACTGACCTAAGAATTTATTTTTCGCCCCTTGCAACTCAGTTTCACTCAGCTTAATTTCACTCAGCCTGGCAACTTCTTGAGATAAACCCTCAATCGCAATCTCCGTATTCTCAGGAGCCGTCCCCATATAGACAATAAAAGGTGCAGGTTCTAAGCGCGTCGGAAAAAAAGCAGAGACATCATAAGCTAATCCTCTTTTTTCTCGTAGCTCTACAAATAAACGGCTCGAAAGACCATTACCTAAATAAGTACTCAATAATTTGAGGACAGAATAGTCAGGATCGGCAACCTCTACACCTTGATAGCCCAAGATCACAATCGACTGCTGAGTATCTTGAGTAATAACTTGATGAGAAGGGTTAGTACTTATTTTCGGAGTAGCGATCGCCTTAGCACTAGCACTCTGCGGATGAGGTCGCCAGCTACCAAAGTTTTTATTAACCAGGTCGAAAGCCTCTTGATCATTAATCCGACCCGAAATACTCACAATTAAATTATCTGGTCGAAAATATTGTTGATGATATTGACGCAGATCGTCGGCGCTCATTTGAGTAACACTTGCTTGCGTTCCCAAACTCGATTGTCCATAGGGATGATCCCCATACATATTTTGGCGAAGTTGATGAAAAGCAACATTAAAAGGCTGCTCTTTTTGAGAACGAATACTTTGCAGCGTAATTTTTCGCTCCCGCTCAACCTCTTCATCAGGAAAAGTAGGAAATTGAATAATTTCACCGATTAATTCCAGCATCGGAGCGAAATCAATAGATACAGTTTTGAGACTAAGAGCAAAATAATCTGTTCCACCATCCGCACCTAAACTAGCCCCAATCGACTCAACCCGATCCGCAATATCTAGTGCAGAATAATTCTTAGTTCCTTTAACAATTACAGAAGAGACAAAATTAGAGATCCCAGATTTTGGAAGTGGTTCAACAAGAGAACCACAATTACTAAAGAAAAAACCACCAGAAATAATATCTGCGGCAGGGTTATTAACGGTGATTAACGTTATGCCATTATCTAGTTTTTGGTAATTAACTTTAGATTGCTTTTGGTTGTCAGATGCCATCTACGAAGTGTTTTAAAGAGGTTTCAATCTCACACTAGCATAGCGTTCGGGAGATAGATAGGCGCGAGCTAAATGTTGCAGTTCTTGAGCAGAAAATTCGGTTACCAATGCAGGATAAGCAAAACAATCTTGTAAACAATTAATTGTATTGTAATAACCATAAATACCAGCGAGTTGTGATGGTGTTTCTTTGGCAAAAGTATCATCACTAATCAACAGACGTTTAGCTCTCGCTAACTCTTGCTCAGAAACAAGATCCGAGCCAAGTTCCCAGAGGCGATCGCAAACAATTGACTCTACCAGATCTAAATCATCAGGTTCTAGCAAAGCGGTAATCGTCATCAGCCCTGAATCTTGTTGGATAGCAAAATCACTAACAATATCAAGAACTAAACCTTTTTCTTCTCGTAGTTCATGAACCAAACGAGAACACCTACTACCAGCAATAATCATTGCCAAAAGTTCTAAACCGATCGCTTGTTTAAAATTACTAGCATTGGGTGTAATCCAGCCCATCATTAAACGTGCTTGTTCAAGGCGTGGTAGTTCTAGTTCGTGACGACGAACTTCAGTTAATGGTGGTTCTGCCTCGATTTTAAAAGAGGGGCATTCGGAACGAATACAAAATTTCTGGAAATTCTCATGAACTAGCTCGATCACCTGATCTCGATCCACTCCACCCACTAAAGCGATCGTCATATTCTCTGGCTGATAATGAGTACGATGAAAACACCTCATTAAATCAGGCGTTTGCTCCATCAACAAATCTACCTCACCAAGAATAGAACGTTTGTAAGGATGGGTTTGATAAATGGTTTGATAAAGAAGTTGCAATCCGATCCAGTCAGGATCGTCATTACTAGCACGAATTTCTTCTAAAACAACATCCCGTTCTCGATAAAATTCATCTTCAGGAATATCAGCCCGCAACACAATATCGGTTAAATAAGGGAGAGTATGAGCAATATTGGTATTAGTGGTATTGATATAAAAATGGGCATAGTCATGACTAGTCGCTGCATTAGCTGTCCCCCCAGCATTTTCGATCGCCCAGTCGAATTCACCTACTCCCACATCAGGAGAACCCTTAAAAATCATATGCTCTAAAAAATGAGCCATACCCGACCATGATTCTGGCTCCATCATCGAACCCGCTTTTACCCAGATATCCGCAGCGACAACTGGAGTCGAATCTAAGTGTTGATGAATGACAGTTAGTCCACTATCAAGTGTGAAGATATTGATAGGTAAAGATTGATTGGCGAGAAAAGTCGAGACTTGCACTAATTAAAAATCTTATTTATGTTTCATTACCTTTGAATTATCCTAACTTATTTGCCTTTTCCTAAAAATTTTGTTGACAATTAGTTATCCAGAAGAGATGACTCGAAGCAAATTGCAGGATCAGCAGTTATTTTAGAGAGCGATCGCGTAGATTACACAGAATAGAATAGAAGAATCAATAAAATTTATAAAAGAAGCTCAAAATGATAGATAAACTAAACAATTTCAATCATTGGAACTTTATTCTCGTACCACTTTTTTTACTGATGATAATAGTTGGCAAATTACCAAAATCTACTATAGGTGAGTATCAGCAAGTTACACTTATGACAATTCTATTTGCGCTAATCCTAATAATAGCTACCATAAGTTAATGCTTACTTGATAAGCTAATTTTCCCTTTAATATAGTTGCAAGACATTCACTAACTAATGTTTCAGTACTGTTGTTGTCACTGATTTTTAAATCAAAAAATCGAAGATGATTTCAACTAGACAAAGCATCCCGATAAGCAATCACAGCCTCAGTCTGATTTTCATAGCTCACAAACTGAGCCAGTAGCGCCAAATCTAAATCAGGTAAAAATTCACTATTTGCAATTTTGTGGTAGATACCTTCTTGGAGACGATACAAAACAAACTGGTTATTTTGCCAAAACCATACTTCGGTAACACCTAAACCTTGATAAACGGCTAACTTATCTACACCACCACTAGTTAGAGCAATTTCAATTGCAATATCAGGGACATCCTGTAATTCTGCAAAACAGTAACACTCGTCAGGTTCTAATCCTCTTTGTTTAGCTTCTTTGCGAAAAGTCGTGTTGCCATAACCATTAAGAGAGATTCTTTTTTCGACAGCATACATCTCTAACAGACGCGCAATAATCGTTTTGAGTCTTTCGTGTTCTGAGGATGTACCCATAATTTCTAAAGTTCCCTCCAAAAAAGTCATCCGTAAATTAGGAAACTGATCCAGAAACATGGAAACCAAGGTATCATACTGGTTCCAGCTCACTCCATAGAGGGTTATTTTCTCTTCTGGCTTGGGTAAGTCAATCTTATCTAGAAGTTGCATCACTTATGATTGCTGCAATGATTTACTTAAAGGCTTGCTCACCATTTTAGCGTTGATTAGAGTAGAGGATATTTGTACAATTTATTAGGGAAAAATTATTCGATATCAAACTGCAAAAAAAGCTTACCAGAATATATGTGCTACTAAAATATGAATGTAGAACAGGTACTAGTTTTTCTCATCCTAGTGGGAGTCATAGCAGAAAAACTAATCAAATCAGCTAGAATCAGACCAAAAATCAGTTTTTCAGTAACGCTTCTAACGGCTCTGTATTTAATTGTAGTTATTGTAGATTGGTTAGAAAAACCTAGCTTTTTGTTCAATTTTTTTCAGAAACTTATTTAGTCACAAACCTTCCCAAAATTTGAGGATAAATTGAGTGTTTAATCTATAAAACGCCTAATGTGAATTAGAAGAGAAAAACGAGGAAAAGATAGAAAATGAAGGGTATCAAGCGCATCATTTAAAATCTTCCCTCATGAATAGCATAGACTTTGAAAGCCTAATAATTACAATTTTTGTTCTGGTAGATGACTGGTATCAGGAAGAGGGAAAAGAGCTCAAATCGAAATCGCCAGGAGCAAGAGCAGAAATGAATGATAGCGAAATTATTACTCTGGCACTAATCATGGACTATTTGCCATTTCCAGGAGAAACCCAGTTTATTGAATTTATTCGAGCTAATTACGGGAAGTGGTTTCCAGACTTACTAAGCCAAAGTCAGTTCAACCGACGTCTACGAAAATTAGGGAAAATGGTGGAAATATTACGCCGAAAATGGGCAAGACAGTTAGGGGTTGAAAATGCCAACAGCTTTGTTCTCGACACCAAGCCAATTCCAGTTATGGGATATAAAAGAAGTAAACGCTATAGCGATTTTCAGGGCAGTGCAGACTATGGTTATTGTGCGGCTCGAAAGATGAAATATTTTGGCTATAAGTTGGTCATGATTTCAACTCTTAAGGGATTACCTGTTGCTTATGATTTAGTTCCAGCCAGCACTGGAGAGCGTCAAGCCGTCGAAGGTGTTTTAGAGATGGTTCGTAATTCTGACATCTACGGGGACAAAGGTTTTATTGGTCAAGACTGGCAAGAAGACATTAAGAACTCAACAGGTAATCAAATCTGGACAATACATCGAGAAGATCAAAAAGATCAACATTCTTCATCTCTCCAACGTTTAATTGGTCGAATCAGGCAAAGAATTGAAGGAGTCTTTCATGAGATTCAAAATACTGGTCGTAATCCTGAACGGCTTTTAAATAAGACTGTTACTGGTTTTGTAACCCATATCGCAGCTAAAATAGCTTCCCATACATTACGCCTTCTTCTTCGTAAGCAATATAGTATTGATGTTCTAACTTTTCGATATGTAGCTGCTTCCTAGAATTTAATTCACATCAGACGT
>CALKUU010000072.1 GCA_937996665.1 uncultured Xenococcaceae cyanobacterium
TTAATGATGACCAGCTACACCACAAACTATTTTATGATGCCGGAGGTGATGGGGTATTAATCCTAGAGCAAGTAATAAAAAAGTGTCGCATTGCGGAAACCTCACGGAAAGACATGGCTTGCTGCAAGAAGAAACAGTGAAATATGCCCTATGGCGAACAATGAAATTTTTGTAAGACGTTCAATCACTTGAAAGCCATATGTAGGTGAAAGAAACAGACTAACGTAGTGGTTCAAGATAAAAGTGACAGGTCTGGCGAATCTTTACTTTGCCTAAGTAGTAAGAAAGAACTGGAAGTTAATGTCAGTCTTCGCAACCAGCTCATTGAGCAATCGTAACGTTATCCACTTTTAGCTGGATACAGGAGCTTCATGCAATATACTAAACTATCAAGACTTTTGTGATCTGGGGAAACCGGAGCTCGATGAAAATCAGTCGAAACTTGGACAGTTTGATGGCTCAGTGACTGGTGCTGTTGGAGGTTGTAATATAAAAGGTAGCAGAAAAAACTATGTATGTCTTCGTGCACAATAGTCGCAACAAAATTTTGCTGTAACAAGATGCATCAACAACCTGTTCAACTTATTGACGTTATCGTAGAAGATGTTGTGACTGAGATTCCACAAGCTGATGGAAATAGCGATTTTGTCTAAAAAATCCAAATTCCCACTTTATGCTGAGTTAAAAGTTTTGGAGATTAAATTAAAATAGCCAAATCAATTTAGCAAAAATTCGATGACTTAACAGTCATCGAATGAATTTAAAACACTAGATCTTGGCTTACTTGATCTACTAAAAGCCTCCCAAATTTTGGGAGGCTTTTACTTTTGAGAATGAGGAAAACCAATAAATTTTCTATATTCAAACTGAATTGAAATTGTCACTCTGTAACCTTCTGCAAGTCTTTCATAATTGAATCCAGATGATTTTAGCCACTGTTTTGTTTCCCTACAGAATACTAATAATCTCTCAGCACTAAGCTTAATTTAGGCAGTTAAGTCTTGACTTAAGAGGCAAATAAATATCTAGTTTTGCTTAGTTTAATAAAAGCTTCCTAGATTTCAGGAGACTTTTATTTGTGAGACAATCAAAATGAATAAACCTAAACTTTTTTACCGATTTTCCTGTCCTAAATTTTGGACAGTTGAACTTAAAGTCACGCTAGAATAGTTAACCTACTGACTAGAATAATTAGTTAAATCAAATCTCCAAGCTTTTTAAAAACATATAAACATACAATATATGTCGGCAACTTCCCCAGAAACGACTACCCCAGAAACAGAAAAAGATATTTACCTAGATGAACTTCCTAGCGAAGTAGAAATGTCTTTATTTGATCATCTCGAAGAATTGAGAACCAGGATATTCTATGCTTTAATCGCAGTTGTTATCGGCATTATTGGTTGTTTTGCAGTTGTCAAACCATTGGTTAGGATTCTAGAATTACCAGCCCAGGGAGTAAAGTTTTTACAACTCGCCCCCGGAGAGTTCTTTTTTGTCTCGATCAAGGTTGCTGGCTATAGCGGTATTTTAGTAGCTAGCCCTTTTATTCTCTACCAGATTATTCAGTTTGTCTTACCTGGACTAACCCGTCGCGAACGTCGCTTACTAGCTCCTGTTGTTTTAGGTTCTAGCGTTTTGTTCTTTGCCGGCTTAGGATTTGCCTATATTGCCTTGGTTCCTGCGGCACTGAACTTTTTCATTAACTATGGCGGAGATGTTGTCGAACAATCTTGGTCGATTGATCGCTATTTTGAATTTGTTTTACTATTGATGTTCAGCACTGGATTAGCGTTCCAAATCCCGATTGTGCAACTAATTTTAGGTTTCTTAGGAATTGTTTCTTCAGAAATGATGGCTAAGGGTTGGCGCTTGGTAGTTTTAGGTGCGGTGGTTCTTGGAGCTATCCTAACGCCTTCTACCGATCCACTTACTCAGTCCTTATTAGCTGGAGCAGTGTTGGGACTTTATTTCAGTGGAGTGGGGATGGTCAAGCTAATGGGGAAATAGATTCATTTGACCGCCAAGCAGACTTAAACAAAAAAGATTCGTAGTTCACTACGAATCTTTTTTATTGGCTAATTAATCGACTGACTCAAAATAATTCAAACTGATCTAAAGAGTCAAAGACTGAATGTTAGTTTCAATTGTCGCAGCTAGATCTTTCAAGAATTCCGCAGCCTGAGCACCATAAATAATACGATGGTCGCTGGTAATATTGACTTTCATAATTTTCTTAACTCCCATCATGCCGTTGTCATCAGCAACTACTTGAGGCTTTGAAGCCGCGATCGCCAAGATCGAACCCTGACCAGGAGGCAAGATCGCATCAAAAATATCGACCCCAAACATACCTAAATTGGAGAGAGTAAAAGTTCCTGTGCTGTACTCGTCGGGTTGAAGTTGTTTTGATCTAGCTCTTTTAACTAGATCTTTCCAAGTCCGAGAGAGAGAATAAATATCTAGTTGGTCAGCATTCTTAAGAACAGGGGTGATTAAACCACCATCAGGCATAGCAACGGCTACAGCGATGTTGATATCACTGTTGTACTTAATCGCATCAGGAGCATAGCTCGCGTTAACTTCAGGGTGTTTCCGTAAGGTTACAGCTACGGCTTTAGCCAGCATAGCTGTCATGGTTACACCTTTAGGCTTAATTTGCTTGTAGAGCTGATCCAAAGCATCGGTAGCGATCGAATAGCCAACATGAAAAGTGGGAACTTGCAGACTCATATTCATGTTCTGCACCACTGCCTTTTGTAAGGTATTGAGTGGGATAGTTTCTCCAGCCATAGTATTGACAGGAATTGGCATAGCTTGAGGTGCCGCGATCGCTGCTGGCATTGCCTGAGTACTGGCAGCCACAGAACCAACCGCAACAGGCTTACTCATCGATGCTGCTTTACCTGCCGCACCTTCGACATCCGCAGCAACAATTCTGCCATAGGGGCCACTACCTTTAAGAGCTTTAAGATCAACACTAAATTGTTTTGCTAATTTTTTTGCTCTAGGAGAAGCAACTGTGCGCCCATTCCCATTAGTTGCAGCCGCGGCTGATTGTGAAGTGGCTTCTTTGGTGGCACTAGTTGCCACAGCAGTTGCGGCAGCAGCTTCAGGTTTTGAGGCAGGAGCAGCAGCAACCCCAGCGGTAGCGGCTTTTTTTTGTGCGTCAGCAATTTCTGCCTCAGTCGAAGCCAAATAAGCGATCGCATTACCGACTGGCGCAGACTGTCCAGCTTCTACCAAAACAACAGCTAAATATCCTTCATTAAAGGATTCCACGTCCATATCCGCTTTGTCTGATTCGACAATAACCACAGTCTCCCCTTTCTCAACCCTCTCGCCAGGGGATTTTGTCCACTCCACAATTTTTCCTTCTGTCATGGTGGAACTCAAAGCGGGCATAAATATATCGTGAATCATAGTGTCAGTTGTTTCTCTCGGTAAAAATGAACTAAAACAATTAATTAGTCTTAATCAAGAAATAGCAAAATCAGCATACTTACTTATGATCTATTAATCGCACCAAACTAATAATCTTGACGATTTTACCCTAATTCCTATAGTGGGCAAATGTCACGGAAAAATGAAGGATGCGCAAAAACTGTTTGACTAGATAAAGTGTTTGACCAAGTAAAGATTTGGGATGCTTGATAAAGATGCACAGTCTCTAATTATATGAGATTGCCTGACTTAAAATACCAAATTTTGTCCCCAAAAATAAATTTACAGCCACAAGCAAAAACTCTCGATAAAATCCATAATAAAAAACTCCTAGGTATTAGCTAGGAGTTTTCAACTAAGTCTTGAGACTTTAGAGATAAATGATTAACTTAATTTGTTGGGAGATAATCAGTAATTTTCGCAGAAGTAGATTATTCACTTAAGAGTAAATCGATACTCGCAAAATTAAATTAGATCAGTTTCCTCACAAATCAGAATCAGAAACTAGTCTTGTTTGAGACCATTTACCCAAGAACGAAGGCTTTCTTTAGCAACTTCGCGTCCGCCAAGTCCAAAAGCTAAGGCGATCGCTACAGCGATACCACCTAGAATCAAGCCAAAGGCAAGATTGACAATGTTAGGCGCAACACCGATGCGGTCAAGAGCCATAGCTCCAACCAAAACAATGATGGCAATACGAGCAGACTGAGCTAAAAGACCAGCCTGGGCCATGCCAGTACCTTGAATGAGTTTGTGAGCCATGTTGGCAAAATACAAACCAATACCAAATACCAAAACGCCAACAAATACTTGACCAGCGATCGTCATAATCACGCTGATAACTGACTCAAGTGCAGGAATACCTAAAATATTCACCGCAGTTAGAGTTCCAGTAAGCATAATTGCCACGAGTGCAGCTAAACCTACATACTCAGAAGGAGTTTTTGCAGAAAGAGAATCTGACTGAAGAACAGTAGCTTGTTCAGTTTCCCCTAAAGGTCGATCAACATTGCCTTGTTCTTGTCCAACCGAAATACCGATCCAGTCTAGGAAGTTATTAAACCCAACACTAGTAAGAATGTTGACAACTAATTCAGATACAAATTTTCCTGCGGCGAAGAATAATGCCAGAACAATACCAGCAGAGAATAATTTGGGCAACAGATCGAATACTTGATTCAACATATCGGTTGCAGGATCAGAAATCGCTGCAATTTTCAATGCTTCTAACGCAGAAATAGCGAAAGGAATCAAAATCAAGACAAAAACAACCGTACCGATAATTCCGGATAGAGGTTTTTGACCACCAGTAGCTTTAAGTCCAACTTTCTCCCCAATACTATCAACACCAGTAGCTGCTAATAAATTAGTAACTATGCTGCTGACAATTTTGGAAACAAACCAGCCAACGGCACCGAGAATTACTGCACCTAAAATATTAGGCAGCATTGCTAGTAACTCGTTAAGCATGCCCTGGATAGGAGTCAAAATGCCATTTAACTCAAGGGTGCCAAGAATTGCAGGTAAGAAAAGTAGGAAGACAAACCAGTAAAGAGCATTACCGATTGTGTCACTAATATCAAAGCCAGATGCATCGTTACCTAATTTGCGATCTAGATTAAAAGCACCTAAGCTTCTAGTCGCAATGGTTCTGACAATAGTTGCTACTATCCAAGCAATACCCAGGAGAATTGCAGCCCCAAATATTTGAGGAATAAAGCTGGTCACCTGAGTCAATAAAGAATTGAGAGGTGCGGAAACCGATTGTAAATTAAGCGCATTCAAAAACGCCATAATTACAAACAGTCGGATTATCCAACAAACGGCGGTGGCAATCCATTCTTCAATCGGGAAAGAGTCACCGCCTCTCTGTCCAGTTACGGCTGAGGCAATACGGTTATCGATATCCGTAGAATTCAGGATTTTTTTAATAATGCTTTTGACTATGTTGGAAATAATCCAACCAATAATCAAAATAATGAGCGCTTTACCAAGATTTATTAAGGAAGAACCTAAGTCCGTACCTAAATTAGAACCAATGTTCTGAATAGCCGGTGGTAGTTGTGCCAGATGATATAGATCTGGCGGCAGACTGCTAAGTAGATGTGTCATATTCTTCAGTGATGAGTCATCAAATGATGTCCGTAGGATAATAACTAACAGAAATCGAATTTAATGTTTTGGGCTAAGGTCCTAATGCAAATAATTTTGAAATTAAACAAGATTATCGTCGCAATGGAAATAACTCAAAATATAGTTTTCTGCGATAATTATGCCAAAGGAAATTCAAAATTAGAAAAAAATTAAGGATAGATTACAATTTACGAAAGATTGCTTAGTCAAAAGTACTGAGAAAAGAGTGTATGCACAGCGAAAATCACCTAAATTGCTTGGTTTCAGATGAAATTTTGTAAACATTGCAATAAGGCAATTTAAGTATAGGAATTTTTTTCATAAAGTCAACTAGTTTTTTATGCCCGTTTCGCAAACCTTCAAACAATCGATTTTTATTCGAGCTAGTTCTACTAGTGTCGAAAACTGTTTTAGTAATCTTGAATTAATTAACCAGTGGCTAAATCCAATTTTGCGTTGCGAACCAATCGGCAACTGGAGCACCGAAATAAATAGCCTTAGTCGTTTTACAATTCAAATCCCCCTCTGGCAGCCATCATTAAGAAGTACTGTAGTTGCTAGAGAACCGGGACTAATTATTTGGCAGTTCGACGGTTTTTTCCAAGGACGCGATCGCTGGGAATGTCAGCCCAACCCAAACGGAACCTTGCTAGTCAACCAGTTTGAATTCGCAATTCCCAATCCGATAGTTAGTTGGGGATTTAAAACTTTTGCGGCTAGCTGGACAAAAAAAGATATGCAAAAGCAGTTGAAAAGACTAAAAAGAATTGCAGAAGAAAATTACCAGTTAGGAAAATAACGATCTCTAGCCAGAAATAAAGCAAAAAAAAACCGGGACATCAACAAAATCAATTTGCATCCGCCCTGGTGTTATTCGAGAAGTATCTATATACATAGTAAGAGAGCCGAAACGACTAGACATCGGTTAGATGTCTTAACCTCACTCAGCATTTTGTCTAGTTACATTTTGTCTAGTTGCAGTAGCGTATTATACGAAATCGCAAAATCAGCCTACTCATCAGTGGGAGATTTGGTTTTAGTCAACAAGAGCGCCTGACTATGACTAAGCTTCAAATCTGAGATATTTGTAATTTCTAATCCAGGCGAAAATAAATCAACTTGCCATTCTTCTGCTTCGAGACCTAATAACTCCCAAACATCAATGTTGATATCTTCCCCCTCCAAATGGGCAACCAATGCCACCCCTTCTTGACCGTCAGGAGCATAGCGAACCCCATAAAAAATACTTTTCTCCTTTTCATAAAGACGATCAAAAGTATCTTCTGCTTGTAGATTCTCGGCTAGCCAAGGATGAGCAGCTCTAAATTTTCTGAGTTGCAAATTAAATTGACTCCTCACCAAGTCCACATCTTCCGTGTAGTGCTCAACATTACAGAGACTATAACAATCTTCCATAAACATCAGAGCAAAGTTCTTAAGGCGATCAGTATCTAATTTTTTCAAAAATCTGACCATTCCCCCTCTCATTAGCTCCTTTAAAGGAGGTATATCCACTAGACAATGTGATTCTGCACAAGTGCGCAGGACTTCAACAACCTCGGAAAGATTGTAATCTTGCTCGACCATAGCTAGCTGCAAAGCCTGACCAAACTCTTGCAATTGTTTTAATTGTTTAAAGCCTTGGTTTTTGAGATTAGGAAAACAATAGGACTCGCGATAAAGCTCAGGAGTAACCTGCCAGTGCAAAAAGCCAATTTCTTCAGAAACTACCTTCACTCCATATTGTTCGTCAGTATTACGGAAAAAGACCCATGGCGCATGTAAAGTGGCATTAATAAAATCCATCGGCAACCCTGGGCTTAAGCCATAAACCCAGGCAGTAATAGCCGGATTGTCATAGGCATTCTTGAGAATTTTGGGCAGATTATCACCCAAAGCATGATTGATTGGCTGATCTAGCTCAACCTGATTACCCCTTCTAACCGTATCGTGATTGGCACAACCAGTAATCCAGCGATCGCCAATAGTCATTACCTCTAAAACTCGCGACCATTTTTTATCCCAAAATCCTTTTAAGCTCGGAGTATTATGGGCAAAAATCAAAGGTCCCCACTGATAAGACTCTGGCTTAAGCTCAATTAATTCTCGATAACGAGACTTTTCTTCCCAGCCTTCTTCTGGCCAAGGGCGACCATCTTCGAAAATAGTAAATAACAGCCTTTTATAACCAAGAATTTCTTGAGGAACATTGCTCATCTCTAGTAGATAAGCATCATCCTGTTCTACTCTGCCCGAAAGGGGATTGAAAAATCGAAAATCTTGACCCCCGTCAATTCGAATTCCATCTACCCCATTATTAATTTTGCGTCTTTGCATTTCTAGCAAAATAGCCCGCACAGTGGGTAATTGATGGCTCAGATCTTGACCATACATGTTTGGTCCTTTGAGGAACTGACGGGAAATTAATAGCTCACTCTGGTTATCAGCATGACCATAAACCAAGTCATAGATTAATTTAATTGGGCCAGTCGGAAAATTATGCAGGGTGGCAATAAAATCAACGACTTCATCGGGGCGCAAACTTCCTAATAAAGAGGGATTAGTCGTACTAGAACCAATAATTGGCACATCGTAGCCCCAATCTTGGGTATGAGGCTTAGTTAACTCAATTTCTACCTGATCGTCTTCTTCTACCACTAGAGAGAAAAATTCACTCTCAGGGGTATACTCATCGCGATATTCAATGGTTGGCTCAGTTGGCAACAGCTGAATCGCATCATAACCAATATAGTTTTGCTCAGCAGCCGTCAGGGTCTGACCTTCATTTATTTTGTCACCAATAGTCTGGTAAATACGAGTCAAGCCTTCGAGAGTTCCCTCTTTAGAAGCTGTCCCCACATGCATTTGAAGAATACTGATTGGAGCTTCAACCCGATAAGTTAGACCTTTTTTAAGGACCTTCGGCGCTTGAAAATAAGTTAAGTCCGCTCTAGTTGATTGCAAACTTTCCATATCGTAAAGTTCGGCTGGAGCAAAAATTCCATAAGGAAGTGAGTAGGTTACTAAATCGCGGATTGTTCGCAATTTTTCGGCGCGATCAACATAACGCAACCAATAGAAAGAACCAGCTTGTTCTCTTGAGCCAGCTATCATTCCCGAGACAACGCCCCAAACATATTCTCCCTGTTGTTCGAGGTAGAGGCGATCGCGTCTAAAGCGAATCCGTTGTTCCTTCGCACGCCAATCAATTTCATCTAAAGGAGTAAAGACTTCAAGATATATTTCTCTCTCATGCAAGGCATCTCGAATTAAATCTGGTACCCAAAAGCCAATCTCAGTCAAACCATCAGAACGATAGTGGGCACCCAATCTACGGGCTAACAGTTGTGCCTGTTCTAAATAACTGTTAGTTGAAGATTCTAAACCTGATGCCCAAGCTAATAACTTGCCTGTTTCTTTGGCAACTAACTTAATTGATTGACTAACTTCGTTGGATCTCACTCGGCTATCTCGTACATTTCATTCATTTTGCCCAGTCTGCCACAATTTTGAGAACAAGGTAATCCTCAATTTGCAACTTTATCAATTTGTAACGGCAGCATGTGTATTGCTCACAAATTGTAAAAAAAAGTTTACAGAAATTCGCCTGGTTCTAAGATCTAAATATGGAGGTCAGTTTAGTGTTTGTAAGTTGTCAATTTAATTGCTTTTTGTGTCAATAAATACCTATTATTGTGAAGTCAAGACATAAGAACATAGATCCTAATTTTCTTGGTGTCATTGTTCTTTGTGTCGATGCGAATTTAATGCAGGTGCAGTCAAATATTAATTTGGTCAAACCCATACGAGAAAAACAGGCAATCAACCCCCGAAAAGTTTGCTATTCAACTAAACATCTAAGGTCATCACCACTATGAAATCTTCTTTGGTTATTCTTTATCATCGCGAACCCCATGATGAGATAGTAAAAGACGGCAAAATCCATTACGTGCCGAAAAAAAGCCCCAATGGAATCGTCCCCACTCTCAAGAGTTTTTTTGCGGATGTTAATCAAGGAACTTGGATTGCATGGAAAGAAATAGATAAAGAGCAAGAGGCTAGTTTTGAGCCGACAGTAACCATTGAAGGAGAAGCGAACTATAACGTTAGGCGTATTCCTTTAAATAATCAACAGGTAAAAGATTTTTATCACATCACCTCAAAAGAAGCTTTTTGGCCAATTCTCCACTCATTCCCCGATCACTTCACTTCGGAAACAACTGACTGGGAGAACTTTAAAGAAATTAACCGACTCTTCGCTGAAGCAGCTTGCGAAGAAGCCGCAGAAGATGCCCTAATTTGGGTTCACGACTATAATCTTTGGCTCGTTCCTCACTACATTAGGGAGAAAAAGCCTAATGCCAGAATTGCCTTTTTCCACCACACCCCCTTCCCCTCCGTCGATGTCTTCAACATTCTGCCTTGGCGCGATTCGATCGTTGAAAGTCTTTTGTGTTGTGACATTGTTGGCTTCCATATACCTCGCTATTCCGAGAACTTTGTCAACGTAGCTCGCAGCCTCAAGCCCGTAGAAATTGTTAAGCGTGAGCCAGTAAGCAACGGACATATGACTCCTGTTGGAATAGCTTTAGCAGAGCCAGTTGTCACCACTCAGCTAAGCTACAAAGGTCAAATCGTCAATATCGATGCTTTCCCCGTCGGCACAAATCCGCAGCACATTTTTAATACCCTTGAGAAAACCAAAACCAAAAACAAGATCTTTCAAATCAAGGACGAATCGAAGGATAAAAAAATAATCATCGCTGCGGGCAGGGTTGATTATGTGAAAGGAAATCAAGAAAAGCTCGAAGCTTACGAGAGACTATTAGAGCGTCGCCCCGATCTCCATGGCAAAGTTAGTTTTATTATGACTTGCGTTCAACCCGCAGCGGGGATGCGAATTTATAAAACTGCCCAAAGTACTATTGAACAGCTAGTAGGTAAAATCAACGGTCGTTTTGGTAAGTTCGATTGGATGCCAATTCGCCTATTTACCCAACCTATTCCCCTCGAAGACTTAATCGCTTATTATCACGCTGCGGATATCTGCTGGACAGCCCCTTTGCGAGATGGTTTAAACTTGGTCGCCAAAGAATATGTGGTTGCCCATCAAGGTAAAGATGGCGTGTTAGTTTTATCTGAGTTCGTTGGAGCAGCAGTTGAATTACCCGAAGCTGTGTTAACCAATCCCTATTCGATTACGCGCATGGATAGCGCAATTGAAGAAGCTCTGGCAATGTCGCCAGAAGAACAGGCGCAAAGAATGGGCAAAATGTACGAAACCGTTACTAAGTATGATGTTAAGTATTGGGCAGATCGCTTGTTAGAACAATTTAAAAATTTGAAAAGAGAAACAGTTGCGACTCAGGAAAAAGCTTCCGTCTAAAAGTTGCCTTTAACCGCAACCAGAAGTTGAGTGCGATTAATGAAGAGTTAAATATTAGAGGACATCTGAAAAGTTATTTTTCTACGTTTAATTTCTTGATTTTGCCCCCCTGTCCCCCCAACTCTGGGGGAAATAAGACTAGGTTTGCTTATAAAGTCTCCCAAACTTGGGGAATTTAGGGGGCATTAAAGTAATATTTTATACTTCTCAGACAGCCTGATAGATATCCAATACTTAAATCAAGATGGGGTAGATTACCTCATCTTTTTTTTGTCTGAATATTTTTCGCTGGTAATTGCGATCGCCAAACCATTTTTAGAAAAAACTAACCATTCTTAAAAAAATCTACAATTACCACGATCACGAGATTAGCTACCTAGAATCTTCTGCTATCTTGAACGAAAGCAAACAAATTTCCCTAGATTATTTTTGGTTATAACGTAAGTAGTCGTGACTTGATCTGCGTCTAATTTTAATCTCAGATCAGGGAATCATAGGTGAACTGGGAGCAAAAAAAATTGATTAGACTCGATTCAGATAGTCATATTTCCTTTTTCTGAAGGCTTTAAAGATATTGATGACTTTGATTAATTACGATCTCTTAAAGAATATCTGCGTAGATCGCGATAAAAACAAAATATAGAAACCACAGAAAATTATGCGCAATTTGAATTCTATTGAACAGCAAGAATATGACCTCATTATTATTGGTGGCGGCATCAATGGTGCAGGTGTTGCTCGTGATGCTGCTCTGCGAGGACTCAAAACCATTTTGCTAGAAAAAGCAGATTTTGCTAGTGGATCTTCTAGCTGGTCGAGCCGCTTAATTCACGGTGGTTTACGCTACCTAGAATATTTTGAGTTTCCCTTAGTCAGAGAATCTTTAAAAGAAAGAGAAATTTTGTTTAATAGTGCAGCCCACTTGGTTCATCCCTTGCTGTTAACTATCCCTGTTTATCGCGATCGCTCTCGTCCCTATTGGAAAATTTGGGCAGGCATGATCCTCTATGATTTCTTCAGTTTTGACAAAACCGTGCCGATTCATCGCATGTTGAGCAAAACTAAATTTCAACAACTGTTTCGGGCGATCGACAAAGACAATTTGGCTGGGGGAGCACAATATTATGACGGTCAAGTAGCCCTAGCTGAGAGACTATGCCTAGAAAATATTATTGCCGCCCAAGAAGCTGGAGCAGAGGTACTTAACTATACAGAAGTATCAACTCTAGAAATACAAGACCAGCAAATCACGCAGTTAACTTGTCAAGATCAACTCTCAGGGCAGACTTTCACCGTCAAAGCCAGTAGCAACGCGGTAGTAATTAATACCGCAGGACCTTGGGTAGATAAGGTTTGCGATCGCGCTCAAGCCAAAGAAACAACTAAGACAATTGCTTCTAGTCGCAAAATGGGGGGAACTAAGGGTAGTCACATTATTGTTAATCAGTTTCCTGGCACAGTCGATGAAGGATTTTATGTGGAGGCGAAATCAGATGGTCGTCCTTTCTTTATTTTGCCTTGGCTAGATAAGTATTTAATTGGCACAACCGATTTAGAGTTTGAGGGCAACTTAGAGCAAATTAAAGCAAGCAATGCTGAAGTTGACTATCTCTTGACCGAAACCAACAATATTTTTCCTACGGCTAATCTTACTCGCAAAGATGTTCTCTTTACCTATTCTGGGGTTCGTCCTCTGCCAAATCAGGAAGGGAAAAAGCCAGGGAGTATCACTCGCAAACATATCCTCTTCGATCACCGCTCCGAAGGGGTAAACAATTTAATTTCGTTGATTGGTGGCAAACTGACTACCTATCGCAATGTTGGCGAAGAAATGGTAGATGCCGCCTTCGAGAAAATGGCTAAGCCCAAGCAACCAACCCAAACAGACAAACAACCCTTACCAGGTTGTCAGGTCGGCAATGGTGAGTCTATCGAGCAGGTAATTAGTCAATGCCAAACTAAATATCAAGATATTTTGACGGCTGAAACAATTAATTATCTATTCTCAGTTTATGGCGCTAGAGCAAGAAACATTCTGGCTCTGATTCCTGAAAACCTCGAACTAGCAACTAAGCTTAGTCCTGAACGCTTAGATATTAAAGCGCAGATTGTCTATGCGGTTAACAACGAGATGGCGTGTAATTTAGTTGATATTTTACGTCGCCGCACCACCTTAGCCATGAATGGCAATTATGGATTAGATTTATTGCCAACTATCACCGAAGTTCTCAAAGATTATTGTGGTTGGAGTCATGAACAGTGCGATCGCGCCTGCCAAGAATATCGCGCGTATATGGAAGCAAATTGTATTCCTGACTATCAATTAGATAACTCCTTGGTGGCAAATTATTAACCAATTATTGGTCGTTCAATTTTAAATCTTGTAAGGAAGCCTAATTATACTGGGCTTCTTTTTTATTGATAATTTTCGGATTGGGGATTGCTGCTCGCTTTTTGCACCATAACAAGCGGAGCGTCAGGATCTAGAACAAATTCAAAGACAATGGTTTACAAAAAGAAAAATAACTTTAGTCAACTTCCTATTTGACAACAAAAAGTCAAAAAAGTTGGCTCAAATTTAAGAGCTGTGTGAGACTTGCAAGTAAGGAATTTTGAACCAATATTTTGCTCAGCAGATGATGAAGATTATCAGTTTACTTCCCACTTATTTAGTGGTTATCGCCATTGTTCTCGTTATTATCCCGACCATACTCGGAATTGTGGCTCGTTTGTTTCTCTATCTACACCTAAACAACTCTGCAAAGAAAGTTAGACATGTTTTAGAGGGCAGACCCATAGAGGGAAGACCGTCTATTCTGCGAAAAATTGAGCAAAGATTTCAAGACTTTAAAATTTCTGCTGAAGAAATAAATACCAATGCAATTATCGCTGGTGGTTATAGCCAAGAAAAATGTAGAGTTTTAGGAATTCCTTTCAATTGCGATGCGATCGCCTACTTCACCAGACTATTGCCAAACCTGCTTCTCTCTTTTGGTTTGCTCGGTACTTTTCTGGGAATTACGATTAATCTAACCAACCTCTCCCAAACCATCACCCAAGTCGATATTACTGATATTCGCAATTTGGTCGAAGAACTAAACCAACCTCTCCAAGGAATGGGAATTGCTTTTATCACTAGCTTAGTAGCGATCGCCTGTAGTTCTTTGCTAACAGTAATTAATTTATTTTGGAATACCAATTTAGCCAAAGCAAAATTGCTCAACTATCTCGAAGACTTTGCCGATAACTTATGTTTGCCCCAACTCCAGGTTGTTAGTCCTCTAGAAGCCGCGATCGTCAAATTTAGTGAAAGTTCCGACCAGATGTTAGCTAATTTGGGAACGAGTATTGAAGATGCAATCACAACTGCTTTTAAAAGAATCGAAGTTAGTGCCGAAACCTTCGATCGAGCTGCCACTACTCTTGATCAAAGTCGCTTCCCTGAGCAATTAGCAAATGCCACTAACGATTTAGCGATCGCTCAAAATAATTTCTCTCAATCTTCCCTAGTTCTGCAAAACTCAACCCAATCTTTTGAACATAGTCTTGATGGCATGCAAAAAGCGATGCGACAAGTTGCTTCTCTAAAAGAAGAAGTGAAAACTACAAATCAAAAATATGATGCACTCCTAGAAGCAAATCAAGCCGACCAGAAAACAGAACTTTCAGGCTAAATAACTCCGAACTCCCCCCATCCGAGGGCAAGCGAACTCCGAATTCCTAACTCCGAATTCCCAACATCCACCCAAAACTAGCAGACGAATAAGAGTAATTGATAATGGCGATCAAAAAAAGAATCAAATATCAAGATGTTCCGGAGGAGACTTTAAATATTTGGCCTTCATTTAC
>CALKUU010000073.1 GCA_937996665.1 uncultured Xenococcaceae cyanobacterium
ACCTCATGCTCAATTTCTAAAATTCCTAGCTTACTAGCAAAAGTAGTCCCCACTTCCAAACGATCAGGAAGATTAACTGGCAAATTTTGCGGCCACATCCATTTACGTAACTGATCGGTTTTGAGTAAGCAATCGCCAATTGTCTGCTGATCTGCCTTAACCTCAATTCTTAATTTACTTTGCTGAAAGCTTCCTAACATAGCGAAAAAATATAGAAAATAATGACTTAATTAGAGGGATAAGACTGGTTTTAACTAGTACTCTGTTCATTGTGCCTAAAATCTGCAATTATTTCAGCCCAATTATCATTTAATTTGATCAACAGCTAACTAGTTATCAATTAGGATCAAGAAAGTTGATGTAGCTATCTGTTGGGACGATAACCTATCGAGCATGTCATTTTTTCTCAAAGTTTTAGTTATTTACACGATCGCTTTAGTAATTCCTAAAGTAGCAAGGGCAGAATTTGTTCCTCTCAGGAGCGATCGCACAGAAACATGTGAACTGAAACTGACAGAAGTAACAGAGATTCCCCACCAATGCTTAGTTATCAAAGACCTCAGCAAACCTTTAGAAGTTTGGCAAAGTCGTCTTGCTTTTGATTTTGGTCAACTTTCACAGACAGATTTTAAGAAGCTGCAAACTATTTATGGTGGTTGGAATCATCAAAAATCACGGGTAACCTATCATCCTCAGCAAAGTTATCAACTGATCGACTTTCTGCCCCCCTTAGTTCAAGCGCTCAATAGTCATCATTTTATTCCAGAAGTAAACGAGCTAAAGCTTGATCAACAGCAAAATTACCATTCTTTTGGCGATGCAAAAAAATCAGCAGGAAAGCCTTTAGAAATCAAACCATCTTTGTATCTGAATTGTTGGGGCATCACTTACGAGATTTGGCGCGCGGCAACACAACCTAACAGCAAACCAACCTTGTTCATGGCACAATCTTCGCTAATGCTAGAACAAATTCAACTTAATTCAATCAAGATTTTTAGCCTAGAGCAGTCTGGTCAGTCGGTAATTCCTGGCTTAATAACCCAACCAGGAGATCTGGTTTTGATTTGGCATCGAAGTAAATCAGGAAATATTTATCTAGATCATACAGCGATCGCTGTTGCCGATGGCGTCTACTTTGAAAAGGCAGGCACAGGAGCTGATGTGCCAATCAGGCTAATAGATCAGGCAACTCTGCTTAAAATTTGGTCGCCAGGAGTATTCAACTATGAAATTCGTCGCCTCAAAAAAACTGGACAGCTCCCTGAACCTAGAAAAGTTTTTAACATTGAGGCACCTAAAATCAAATCTAAATTTGCCGAATTAAAGAATGCATCACCTGAAATCAACCAAAATCTAAGTATTGCCTGGGATTTAGAATCAAAGGATTGGAATTTAAAGAATTTACAGACAATATCCTGGTTTCACTTCATTGATCTTGAATCCTTAACTATTGACAATAGAGGAAGAGCTAAATTGAGCGAGCAGGTTTATCAGCCTCTACTAAAATAAGAACAGCTTTGAGGAGAAAATAGTAAGGTGATCGCCAAGAATAACTACAAAATATATTCTTGACGATCGCCTTTGCCAATAGATCCACTGAACGAATTCAAAACAAAGCAAAAAACTTGTGGTTTAAATTTTTTGCTTCATTTTTAATAACGGCGACTATTTTTCATCATTCTAATAATCTGCTTTGGATAACTAAGATTTACAGTCGAGTCTCTAGAGGTGGCCATAACGGTTACCCTTCCAGATCTAGCAACCTCAGAGCAGTCGACAATAGCAGTAACAGACTGATTTTCGCCGATCGCAAAAATAGCACCTCCCTCCGAATTAACATTCGCGGGAATCTGTAAATATTGATTTCTCAGGGCTTGATAGCCTCTATTTACACATTGACCAGCATCCATTTTCATATAATCGTAAGCAAAATAAAGCCTAGGCCCGGCTAGCGCACTCTGCGCAGAGATAAGTGGTGCCGCGATCGCGATAAATGCTAGAGAAATTTTACTACTTATTTTTGATAAACTCATGATACTTTCAATGTTTTAATTAGGCTAAAATTCATTTCAAAAAAATATGAGACTTTCTCAGTTTCTGACTTCATTTTCAGAAAATAAAAAGACAGCTAAATTTCAAAATTTTGCGATCGTTTTATTATTAAAAAATACAGAAAAACTATTTATCTTAAAAAGCTATAAATTGTACTTCCAGACATAATCTGATATTAAAAGTTTCAACAACAAATATTCTTAGTCTATAAAGAATAATAATTTAGAAAGCCTCTTTAACTTTATTGTTCCCATCACATCGAAATTTTCAAACAGCCAACTAAAAATATATTTCTAATTTTATTGGTTTTAGCTAAGACTAGAAATGAAGCGATTCTTCAATAATTCTTATTTAGAAATCAAAAATCTCATTGGCTAGAGACAAGAATCCTTTGGCGCAAATTCTTTCCAATCATCGTTATCCTGAAATCGATTAAGACCTAAAAATTCAAACTCATCAAATGAATTTCCGCATGAAATTCCCATGGTCTTCAAAGCTCGGTTAATAGTGTCAGCTTTCGATTTTGATGGCACAAAAATTTCTTTGCCCAGATGGTAAACCACAGCACTTTGAGATCCCACCCCACCAAAGTAGTCAGTTTCAATATATGCCAAAGGTGAGTCAGAAGAATTTACCGATAAAAA
>CALKUU010000074.1 GCA_937996665.1 uncultured Xenococcaceae cyanobacterium
ATCTGTAGTTTTGCCAAGCAACCTCAATTCTTCTCGGAGGAATCGGTCAAGATTGTCGAACTATTTGCTGAACGAGCAGCGATCGCGATCGATAATTACAATCTTTATCGGCAACAGCAAGATTTTAATGAGGCTCTAGAAATTGAAGTAGAAAAGCGCACTGCCCAGTTAAGGGAGGCACAGGCTCAACTAATTGAAAAAGAAAAATTAGCAGCAATTGGTCAATTTGCCTCGATGATTGTTCACGAGATTCGTAATCCAGCTACTACCATCACCATGGGTTTAACTGCTCTTAAAAAATTAAATTTTAAGCCTCGCGATCTCTTGCGACTTAACTTGGCCCTCGAAGAATCACAAAGATTGCAAAATTTATTGCAAGAAATTTTACTTTATGCCAAACCTCAAATTATCAATTCTGAAGCTATCGAGTTAAATAAATTTTTAACGAATATGCTATTTTCCCTGCGAACAATGCCCCAAGCAGCAGAGCGACAGCTTAAATTAACTGCACTGGAAACTCCTGTTACTATTAATGGCGATCGCGATAAATTAAAGCAGGTAATGATTAATTTAGTGAGAAATGCTTTTGAAGCGGTCGATCCTGGAGACTCAGTTGAGTGTCGACTTCTCCAAGATCAAGATTCTAATTGTTGTTGCATTCAGATTACTAATGGTGGAACTCCAATTCCTGCCAATTTAATTCCTCAATTAACAGAGCCTTTTGTTTCCCATAAATCTGGAGGAACCGGATTGGGCTTGGCGATCGTTAAGCAAATTATCACTAGTCATAATGGAACTTTGTCGATATCTTCTAATGCGGATGAGGGGACCACGATTAGTTTTACACTGCCTTCTGCTAACTAAACTTTCTCAAACTAGATTCAGTCTCGCTACACTTAGACCAATCTGAATTTAAGACCAGACTGCATTTCTGCCCAAATCGATTAGAAATAGGTTTATACATGAAAAAATTGACCAAAACCATTGGTATCTACTTACTTTTAATCGGCGTAGCAATTTTGATGTTGTTTCCTCTGTTATGGCTGATCGGAACTGCATTTAAGTCACCAACCGAAGATATTTTCAGCTTTCCTCCCCAACTTTTTCCAGCCCATCCTACCTGGAACAATTTCAAAACCGTTTGGCAGACTTACCCCTTTGGCAAGTATTTATTCAATAGTAGTTTGGTCGCTACCGTTTCAGTGGGTTTAAACTTGTTGCTTTGTTCTTTGGCTGCCTACCCTTTAGCCAGGCTAAATTTCAAAGGAAAGGGCGTTATTTTCTCTCTGGTTGTAGCAACGATTATCATTCCTTTCCAAATTGTGATGATTCCCCTCTATATTTTGGCGGTTAACTTGGGTTTAAGAAATACTTATTTAGGAATTATTTTGCCCAATATTGTCTCTGCTTTCGGAATCTTTTTGCTGAGGCAAGCATTTCAAAATGTACCTTCAGAACTAGAAGAAGCTGCCCGAATTGATGGCTGTTCTGAGTTGGGGATTTGGTGGCACATCATGATTCCTGCAATCCGTCCTGCCCTAATTACGCTAGCAATTTTTGTCTTTATTGGATCTTGGAGTGATTTTCTCTGGCCATTGATCGTTTTAGATCGACCAGAATATTACACTCTGCCGTTAGGTGTTGCTAATTTAGCGGGAGCTTTTTCCTTAGATTGGCGATTGGTTGCTGCTGGTTCGGTGATTTCAATCGCTCCGATCCTACTTGTATTTATCTTGCTCCAAAACTACATTATTTCCACCGATATCAGCAGTGGGGTTAAAGGTTGAGATTATGTTGGTCTGTTTTGCTTTTGTCTCGGAAGATATTTTTTAGATTATCAAATACCTAGAGTGCAACAGGCGATTTGAACCTTAGGCAAAGCTACAATGAGATTCGATTAAAGTTACGGCGAGGATCCTGTTTGCGACTTAGACGAATTTTTTCATAATATTCTTTTTCCTGAGAACCCAACTTATCAGGAATTGCGATTTCGATTTTAACTAATTGATCACCTCTGCCTCCTTTGGGGAGAGACCAACCTTTTCCTTTTAATCTTAAACTTTGACCATGACGAATTCCGGGGGGAATTTTCATGTTAACTACTCCATCAGGAGTGGGAACGCCGACCAATGCACCTAACACAGCCTCGTCTGGTGTAATTGGTAAATCGCAGATTAAATTATCTCCCTCAAAACGAAAAAAGGAATGGGTTTGGAGTTCTACCTTGAGATACAAATCTCCAGTCTGCTGATTCTGAGGGTTATATTGTCCTTTTCCCTTAACCCTGATTCTGCTACCTGTTTTAGCTCCTGGGGGAATACGAACCTCAACTATTTCTTTTCCTAAATTGAGTCGTTTACTGGTTCCAAAAAAAGCCTCCTTAAAACTGAGACTGATATTTGCTTCCCTATTGCGGTTAGTAGTTGCGCTGTTAAAATCACTACCAAAATTACTGCCAGGATACTTACTATTACTGGTCTTGTTCGTATAACCTTGTCCGCTACTATTGGGGTTCCCATATGTGTAGTTGCCAGCAGAACTACTTCCCGAAGGAGTTGCAAAACGACCTAATAGCTCGTTGATAAAATCTTCGAAATTACCATATTGACTAAAGTCAAAATTTCCAGGGTCACTTCCTGGTGCGCCTCCAGATCCGGGCCAACCATTCGGATTACTATTAGCGGAACCAGTACGTTGCCAATACTTACCGAATTGATCGTACTTAGCCTTTTTTTCTTTGTCGCCTAGTACTTCATAAGCTTCACTAATTTCTTTGAATTTATTTTCTGCTTTGGCATCTCCTGGATTGCGATCAGGATGATACTTTAATGCTAGCTTTCTAAATTTTTTTTTAATTTCTTCTGTGCTGGCATTTTTGCTAATTCCTAAAATGCCATAATAATCTTTGAAGTTTGCCGAAGCCATTAATGAATATCTCCCCAATGCTTAAGACTTAGTTGTCAAAATGCGTGATAAACCAGTAATTTAATTTTAACCGTGTAGTTATTATCTAGATTTTCTAGAACGATTGATCTGATGGCTTGGTTTTACTGAATCAAGTCTATTGTAATTTATCTTTTGTGATTATTTTTTGCTCTAAGCAATAGAAAACTCCCAAAAAATAGAGGTTAAAACGATTTAAGCCTTAACCTCTATGGTAATTTTTTATTCTTATTTTTAAAATTAGGCTAAGTTGTCAATCAATTTCACTAAATAATAGTGTTGTCGACAATTGCTGTGTTTTTAAACACAACAACTATGCCATTCCGAATATAAAAACCTTCATCTTCCCTTTGGGCTTCTTCAACTCTATCTTTATTAATTATTTGAACATTACGACCAATGCGAGCATTTTTGTCGACAATTGCTCTACGAATTGTGCTTCCTGCTCCAATACCAACTGGGATATCTCCACTTTGTAAACCAGATTTTCTTTCTGCAAATGGTTCGTAAAAATCTGCTCCCATAATTAGGGTATCTTCAATAGTGCAGTCAGCTTCAATTCGACTTCTAACACCTAAAACAGAATGATGAATTCTACATTCTTTGATAATGCAGCCTTCGCCAATCATTGACTCAGTTACCTGGCAATTTAAAAGTTTGGTAGGCGGTAAATAACGAGAACGAGTATAGATAGGAGATTTCTCGTCAAAAAAGCTGAATGCTGGTTTAGGTTGTTTTGTTAGAGCTAGATTGGCATCATAAAAAGATTCAATTGTCCCGATGTCTTCCCAATAACCCTTGAACAAGTAAGCTTGAACATTATGGTTTTTGGCTGCTCCAGGAATAATCTCTTTGCCGAAGTCTGTCTGCTCAGAGTTATTTTTTAGTAAATTAATTAAAACGTCTTTCTTAAATACGTAAATACCCATTGAGGCAATGTAAGGGCTTTGAGTTGCTTCTTGCTGACTTAAACCTAACACTGTGGTATCCACTTGCATTGCTTTGAGTTCATCGCCTTGGGGCTTCTCATGAAAATCGATTACTCTACCTTGATTATCAATTTTCATTAGTCCAAAGCTGGATGCTCTTTTCTCATCAATCGGAACGACGGATAGAGTTATATCTGCATCAGTTTCTCGATGACGTTCAATAAACTTGCCGTAGTCCATCCGATAAAGATGGTCTCCAGAGAGAATTATGAACTCGTCTACATCCCATTCTTCAATCAATTTAATATATTGACGAACGGCGTCCGCAGTTCCTTGAAACCAACCATCGTTTTCTTTGGTTTGTTGTGCGGATAGTACCTCAACAAAGCCTTCTCTAAATCCAGAAAAATTATAACTACGATTTAGATGACGATTGAGGGATGCAGAATTAAACTGTGTTAAAACGTAAATTTTAAGAATTTCAGAATTAATGCAGTTACTTACTGGAATATCGATGAGGCGATATTTGCTACCCAAAGGAACTGCGGGTTTTGCTCTTAGTTTGGTTAGAGGATATAGGCGCGTACCTGCGCCGCCTCCAAGAATAATGCCTAGTACTCGTTTCACGGAAAAAAACCTCGCGATTGCCTTAACCTCTGACACAATAAAGTTTATCAGTCAATAGTGACTAGAATCTAAGCAATTTGATAGAGTATAAATATTTCCTGCCAACTTGAGACTTTTTATGTGCGCTGAAACTCTTCTGCCGACAAAGCTAGCCAAAATTGTAGATCGTTTTAAGCGTCGTTCTAATCCAAAGCAGAAGTACGAACAACTACTTTGGTACGCCAAGAAATTACCTCCTTTGCCAGAAGTAGATAAGGTGGAGAGCAATAAGGTAAGTGGTTGTGTCTCACAGGTTTATATAACAGCGGAACTAGTGGACGGAAAGCTGATTTACCATGGTGATTCTGACGCTCAGTTGGTTAAGGGGTTGGTTGCTTTTTTGATTGAAGGATTGAATGAACTACCTCCAACCGAAATTATTCGGGTTAAGCCTGACTTTATTGCAGATACTGGTCTTCAAGTTAGTTTGACTCCTTCTCGGGCAAATGGTTTTTATAATATTTTTAAGCTAATGCAGAAAAAAGCTTTGGATTTTGTCTAGGTTTTTTAAATATTGCCGTTGAATACTCGATCAGCAGAATTAGATTTTGTCTATAAATTTAGCGAGAAGGAGAACTAGGTGGTTACTTCGGAACAGATTCAGCAGTTAACTTTAGCGGCTGAAGAAATACTGGTAAATGCTTATGCTCCTTATTCCCAATTTAAAGTTGGTGCGGCAGTGTTGACAAAACAAGGTAATATTTTTACTGGCTGTAATGTAGAAAATGTTTCCTATGGTCTAAGTATTTGTGCGGAGAGGAATGCGATCGCTAATGCAGTCGCAAATGAGGGAGGCAATCATCTAGAGATAATTGCTATTGCTGTAGCTAACAATCGGCAAATTGCTTGTTCTCCTTGTGGAGCATGTCGACAAGTTATTCAGGAGCTAGGGCAAGGTGCTGTCGTTATTTTTAGAAATGAGTCGGATTGGCAAACTAGTGCGATCACCGAAATGTTGCCTCAAGGATTCTCTTTCTAATTCGGCTAATACTTAACTAAATTATGCGAACGAAAGTTATATTTTACATAGGCTAATTGCAAATAAATTATTTTTGTACGTGATGAAATCATATCTTGCTGCTGCTGTTCAAATGACCAGTAAACCAAATCTCCATCGCAATCTTGCTGAGGCAGAAGAACTTATCGAATTAGCAGTACGTCAAGGTGCAGAATTAATAGGCTTACCAGAAAATTTCGCATTTTTAGGAAAAGAGTCGGAAAAAGTTGCTCAGGCTGAGGAAATTGCTAGCAAAACAGATAAGTTTCTGAAAACGATGGCCCAGAAATATCAGGTTCATCTTTTGGGTGGTGGTTATCCTGTGCCAGTAGAAGACGATCGCACTAAGGCTTATAATACTGCGATTTTAATTGACCCCAATGGTAGAGAACTAACTAGTTATCAGAAGGTTCATTTGTTTGATGTGGATGTTCCTGATGGCAACACCTATTGCGAATCAAATACAGTGATGGCTGGTCAGCAACTTCCTACGGTTTACGACTCTCCAAATTTAGGTAATTTGGGGTTGTCGATTTGCTATGATGTGCGCTTTCCCGAATTTTATCGTCATCTTTCTAAGGAAGGTGCAAATATTTTATTTATTCCCGCTGCTTTTACCGCTTTTACTGGGAAAGATCATTGGCAAGTTTTGGTTCAAGCTAGAGCGATTGAAAATACTTGCTATGTTATTGCTCCTGCTCAAACAGGAAACCATTATGAGCGACGATATACCCATGGTCATGCGATGATTGTTGATCCTTGGGGATCGATTTTGGCTGATGCGGGAACTGCCCCTGGTGTTGCTGTTGCCGAGATTAATCTGGGTCGGTTATCTCAGGTGCGACAACAAATGCCATCTTTGCAGCATCGAGTCTTTTAAGAATTTATTTGGTTTGAAGAAGGTTTTGTTTGTAAATGCGGAATTAAGTTGTATGTGGAAAAAATTGCTAATTGTGTTGATGATGGCGATCGCTTTATTTGCCAGTAATCCCAGTTCTGCTTTTGCAGTTGATAGTAGTGCTCAAGAAATTTTTACGGCTAACTGTGCTGGTTGTCATGCGAAAGGTGGCAATATTCTCAGACGAGGAAAAACTCTAAAGACAAAAGCACTCAAGCGTTATCATCGTGATTCGGCTGAGGCGATTATTTCTTTGGTTACTAATGGTAAGGGAAGTATGGGGGCATATGGCGATCGCTTGACTGCTTCTGAGATTGAGTTAGTTGCTAATTATGTTTTGGAGCAAGCTGAACAGAATTGGAAGTAGTTTGGGATTTTAAGGTCGTTGTTGATGGTTAATTGTTGATTGTTAATTGACTTGGGCTTATAGTTAGTTGGCATTTAGCTGAGTAGGATAAATCCGTCTCGGCGGTGGAAGTCGGCTTCGCTACCTGGGTGGTTGATTGCCCAGTAGCTTACATTGCTATTCTTGTCGGCAATTACGGTGGTTAGGGCTATTTCTAGGGAGATGTTGCCTGCAATTATGCTGTGGAGATTTATTTCTGTTTGCAGCTCGTAGCGCGAACTATCGTGGTTTAAAATCCTGAGTGGTAAATTGCTGAAGTTATTAGCTTCTTTCATATTGCGGCGATATTGATAAAAACTATAAACATTCCAATCGCCAGTAGGGGCAAGATTAAATTCCCAATATTCGGGAGCGTTAAATACGGCTAAGAAAAACTCGAAACAGGTAGTTTGCCAAAGGTCATTTTTTCTTTGGGGCTGCCCTGTCGGAGTTGGTAATAATAATTGAGCTAAATCACCGTGCAGTTGGTAAGTAATTTTGAGTTGTTGCTGGTCTTGGCTAATTCTGGTGTTTAGTTCTAAATTCGAAGGTGCTTGAGTTGGGGAGAAGGGCTTGAGTTTAAACTGGCGATCGCGCATTATTTTGAGTAGTTTCAAAGTAAGATTTTTTGTGGCTGTAATCTAACGTGAATTCGATGAAGATAAAAAAACTGGACAATTGCGCAAATTTTTAAATTTTAGGCATCTGAAGATCACAGTATTTCGTTAAGAAAAACATAACTCCGAACTTCGAATTCTGAATTCCGAACTCATATTAATCTAGACTAGCTGTTTGCCTAGTTCTCTAATTAAATCTTGAATTGCATCTGCTTGGGATTCAATACTTTTGGTGAGCTGAAACTGCACTAAAGCTCTTTGCAAATTGTGTTGAGGGTAGTTGCTTTTAAAATAGACATCGTTATTCAGATAATCACTAAAAAAGCGCAAGCCAAGCTCGAAAGTAATTAAGCGAATGCTCTCATAAATGTAATCTAACTCTTTAGGTTGCAGGAAAGTTTGCGCAATTTGGAAATAGCCTTGCAAAATTTCTTGGGCTAGTTGCAAGTCAAATGTAACCTCTTGCCAGTTGTTTGTTTCTTCTCCTAAAGTATTGCAACCTGAGCGTAAGCAATCACCAAGATCGTAGTGAATGAGACCTGGTTTAATCGTATCGAGATCTACCATCGCGATCGCCTTATGGTCACGATTATCAATCATGATGTTATTAATTTTCGGGTCGCCATGAATTGCTCTTAAGGGTAAAACTCCTTGATGTTTAGCATTTTCGAGAACAGGAATTATTTCGACTCGATCTTTGATAAATTGCTGGCAATAATCTATTTCTTCAGCCTGGATTCTATTATATTGGGTCTCAATAGCTTGATATTGCTCAAAATACTGGGGCGTAATGTGAAAGCCGGGCAGGGTATCGGCTAATTTAGCGACATTTAGATCGCTAAGTAAACTATGAAAAGTACCTAACCCTAAGCCGATTTCCCTCGCATGATTCGATCCTTGAATCGTATTAAAGGAAGTGGCATTGCTAACGAAACTTAAGGCGCGCCAAAAATTATTATTGTCATCTAAAAAATAATTGCTCTGGTTTTTGGTGGTTAAAACTTGGGGGATTTGCCAATTAGGATTGAATTCTAAGCTTAAGTTAGCTAGCTTCGGCTGAATATGGTTATTAAAAACTTGCAAATTTTCCATAATCAGTTTGGGTTGGGGAAACACTTGCTGATTAATTTGTTGCAAGACAAAAAAACTTTGCTCATTGCTTTCTGGTTGATGGTTTTCAAGTTTAACGAGGAAAGTGTGATTAATATTGCCCTCTCCTAAAGGATTAATCTCAATTATCCTTTCTGTTGACGCAAATTGTTCTGCGATCGCAACTAAATCATCCTTTGCTATCAAATCATTCATTGGTTACTTTCCATTCCCCATCCTCAGCATAACCTTTGATTTTATGCACTCCATATAGTCTTCGCCAAAAGGCATCTCGCACACTGGTCGGTAATACTTTGGTCATCATAAACACCAGCATATTGCCCCCGGTTGCCAAAATATATCTTGGTCGGGGATTGGGCTTGGCGATCGCCTTAATAATTTTTTCTGCCGTTTTGGTTGCACTCCAGCCAAGTATTTCTAACTGACTATCAATCGCTTCGATATTTTTAAAGATTGGTGCATAGGGAGTCTCGACATAGTTGGGAATTGCCTGTAAGACTTCTTGCCAAGCAACTCGAAAAAAGTCTGTTACCACTGGTCCCGGCTCAACTACGATTACCTTAATATTGAAAGCTTTAAGCTCCATTCTCAGGACATCACTAAGCGCCTCCAGCGCAAACTTAGCGCAACTATACATACCCACTGCGGGGAAAGGAATTCTGCCACCTAACGAACTAACATTAATTATTCTGCCTGCACCTTGGTTACGCATGGTGGGAATTAAAGCCTGGCTCAGAGTTAAAGCACCATGAAAGTTAACTGCCATTTGTTTTTGGGCTGCTGCTGGGGGAATCAGCTCTATTGCCCCCATTTGACCGTAGCCCGCATTGTTAATCAAAACATCAACCGTTCCAAAAGTTGCGATCGCTTTTTCTGCCAAATTTTGCACTTGAGCAGTCTCTGCCATATCAGTTGCGACAACTAAAGTTTTAATTCCTTGTTGTCGGCAACTCTCGGCTACCTTATCGAGCTTACTTTTGTTGCGGGCAGCTAAAACAAGTTGAACATTGTCATATTGACTAGCCAAAGACTGAGCTAGAGCCTCGCCAATTCCTGCTGAAGCACCCGTAATCAAAATAACTTTGTTTTCTAAAGAATAGGATTCAAACACTTAATTTGTTAACCGACTTGATCTAGTTTGTTGGCTTGTTTTTTAAATCACTGAGGTGGCACGTGAGCATTATAGGGAATAATTTGGGCTCGACCGCTTTCTCTGGCAACGCGAATCAATAACCCCGCCAAAATTAAGCTAGCAATAATTGAGTTAACTCCATAGCTAAAGAAGGGTAATGGTAAGCCCGTCGTTGGCAAGGAGCCTGTTGCCACCCCAATATTAATAAAGGACTGCCCCACCAAAAAGACCATAACCCCAATCGCAATTAGTCTTTGGATAGTATTACGAGATTTGAGAGCAACCCTTAGAGCGATCGCACTATAACTGAGGATCAAAATCAACAGGAGAATGCAACCAATGAAGCCAAACTCCTCAGCATAAACGGAAAAAATGAAATCTGTTGTCCGAATCGGTAAATAAGAAAGTTTTTGTTGAGAGAGACCGAAGCCTGAGCCAGACCAGCCGCCAGAAGCTACGGCTAATAAACTTTGAATTAGCTGATATCCATGACCCTTAGCATCTTGCCAAGGGTTGAGAAAAGAAATAATTCGCTCCAACTGATAAGTATTAACGTAAATACTTAAAACTGCCGCAGATAAACCGCCAAAAGCAACTGAAAGTAACTGCACCAAAGGTAAATCGGCAGCTAACGCAATTAACCAAATACTCATCCCACAGAGAGCCGTTGTGCTCAAATTGGGTTGGAGAATAATTCCAGCTAAAACAGATGCAAAAATTGCTAGCCAGGTTATTTTGAAACTAGTTTCTAGTTGTTTCCATTTAGCAAATAGATAGGCTGATTGGACAACCAAAAAAGGTTTAATTAATTCTGAAGGTTGGATCGAAAACCCTCCTATTGGTAACCATCTTTTCGCACCATTAACTTCTGTGCCGATGAAAGAAGTCAGAATAATCATTACCAAGCAACAGCACAACAAGAAAGGCGTAATCTTAAAAATTTGCCGTAGTGGTTTGTGGGTAATGAAGTTGAAACCCACAAGCCCGATAATAACTCCCACCATTTGTCTCTTGAAGGTGTAGAGACCATCGCTGTATTCAACAATTCCTTCGTGATAAGAGGCCGAAACCAAGGTTGCTAATCCTACTAATAGCCAAACGCAGGTTAGCCAATTCAACAAACGCGCTTCCCATGTCCAAGTACGAACTTTAGGAACAAAGAAAGGTACTAAATATCTTAAAGGTTGCCACAACACTTATAATTCAAAAGCTCTAATGAGTTTAACTATCTAAAAATAGCAAAAAGAGGCCGAACTTGACCTCTAACTCAAACCTTGTTAAATTTTCTTATCTTAAAGTAAACCGGTGTTTGTTCCCTGTCTACCAGTAGCCAATTCAACCTTAACTATTTTTCCACCCATTTTCATAATCCGCTGTTGTTCCCGGAACCAGTTGTCGTAAGGAACAAGCTTTGTAAAATAGGTATTTTGTAATTCTCTTTGAGTGCGAATTCTAGTTTGGCTAGGCACGCAAGCAGTAATTTTAAACATTCTCATAAAATTAATTTCTCCTGAACTTAACTAATTAATTTAAATTAAAGATTTTTCAGTAGCTTTAAAATTAGTATCTTGCCCCTGAGCCTTACGCGTGACTAAAGCGGTTAATCAAAACTCAGTTTAACCAAAGTTCAGGAGTCAAAAGTCAATAGTAGCTCACTAAAGACAGCTAGTTCCCTCTAATAAAGAAGGATCAAGCCAATAAGAACTAACACTTACTCTAGACTTCCTAAACTATTAGTTGTCAATCTACTTAGTTTAATAAGCAGCAAATCTAGCTTAAGCCAGAGCAGATGTAGTCAAAATAAACACCCATTTCTTTACCAGCAGCGTCGCCAGTTAAGCTAGCAGTTACTTCTTTCATAGCTTGGATAGCTTGAACAGTTGAAGCAACAGGAACTCCTAAGGAGTTATAGGTTTCTTTTAAGCCATTAAGTACGCGCTCATCTAGGATCGAAGGATCGCCAGCAAGCATAGCGTAAGTTGAATAGCGGAGATAGTAATCTAGATCGCGAATGCAAGCAGCATAACGACGAGTAGTATACATATTTCCACCAGGACGAGTAACGTCAGAATACAATAGAGATTTAGCTACTGCTTCTTTAACGATACTTGCTGCATTAGCGCTAATTACGCTAGCTGCACGAACTCTAAGTTCTCCAGTTTCAAAATAGCTTTTGAGTTTGTCCATGGCACCACCATCGAGGTATTTGCCTTGAACATCAGCAGAATTAATAACAGAAGTGATTGCGTCTTGCATATTTTTGTTTCCTTATCTTATCTGGTCTTAAATGCCTTAACACTGATAAGTTAGTGTATTTTTAGCAGAGGTTCTAACCAATTAATAAATTAATTTAGTTAAATAGTCTTACTGCATAGCTCCGATTACATAATCGAAGTAAGAAGCAGCTTCTGAAGAATCTTCAGTTGACATCATGGAGACGGCAACGTCTTTCATTTCACGAACACCTTGAGCAACTGCACCAATGTCAGTTCCTAAAGACTTATACATTTCGCGTACTCCTACTAGACCGATTTCTTCGATCGGAGTAACATCACCAGAAACGACACCATAAGTGATTAGACGTAGATAATAGTCAAGATCACGTAGGCAAGTAGCTGTCATCTCTTCTCCGTAAGCGTTTCCACCAGGAGAAACGACATCAGGACGTTTCTGAAATAGTTGATCGCCCGCTGTTTTAATGATTCTCTCGCGAGATTCAGTTAGTGTTTGAGCGATACGTAAACGGCTGCCGCCACTAGAAACAAATGCTTTAATTCTTTCTAATTCGCCAGGACTCAGGTAACGAGCCTCGGCATCAGCATTCACGATAGACTTCGTGACAATACTCATCGATGAATTCCTCCCAAAAACAATGAAGTTAAGAATGGATGAGTGGGTTTGTGGATAGTTGTATTTTCAAGCTAGAGATACCAAACAACTCTTAATTTTATTAAAGAGTTATGTTAAAGAGTTATGACTTTTAACTGGCCTTATCAGTACTAAAAATCAAAATCCTTATCCTAAATTGAATGAACACTAAACACTAGTATTTGTGTAGTAGAAGTCCGATTTCAACCTAGTCAACCTTCTCCATCAGATATTAAAACCCTGCTCAATAGCTTGATTTTTATTATCAACTATAAAAACAGTATTGCAGTTTGCTAAGGATATTTAGTCATAGACATAAATAAGCTTCAACATACTTTTATACAGGGATAAGATTATCAAAATTAACTCTCTTATGTAAACCCTATCCAGGTTGATTTATCATGTCTTAATCTAGGCGTTATTTAATAACTGACCTAAAGCAAGGTTAATAATCAACATGTCTCGATCATTTTCCTGCATTTCGATAACCCTTTTTGAATGTTCTTAAAATATCGTAATACTCTGTCTCAGAAAACTAGTGAATATGGTCGATTTTGTGAAAAAAAAGCGATCGCTATCTCAGAATTAGCTATTTATTGGAATATTCACATGTCAAAATCTTCACAATAAAAAAAGGTGCTGTGCAATTCAAATGCACAACACCCTAAAAACTGAGCTTTAAATTAAATTTTTCTAGATATTGAGCTTAGTTGGTTCAAAGCTAGGAACAACTACCTCACTATTTTGCTTAGTAAGCTGATTGTAGAGTTTTTCAGTATTGGGGAAGTTAGCTGCTGGAAGGGTTGGGAAACGACGATAAGGGACTGTATCCTCATCAAACGCTTGCAAGTATTCCATGCTATCTAACATTGTGCCAATAAAGGCTTTAACACCTTGGGAAGCTAGAATCTGGTTGTACTTCTGAATCTCTCTTTGGTTGAGAGGCGCTCTTCCTAGGAAGTGCTTAGTTCCTTGCTCAATTACCTTCGTATTGGGGTAAGGGGCATAAAACTCCTTAATGTAAAGGTCTGAGCAGCCAAGATACTCGATGAATTCCTTAACTGTAATCTCACGATTGCTTAATCTACTTTCTAAAGAAGTAAACTGGCTTCTAATTGTGTAAGGGTCAAGATCTCGCTCAAATATCTGACGATAAGCAGCTGCAACCAAATTCTTTACTCCTACCTTATCGAGAGTATCAGTAAGCTTGAAGACTTTGTTCTGCTGGCGCTGAACCGAAACACCTTGGTTGACTCTTCTATGAACATCATGGTCGCTGCGTTTATCAGTAACTGCACCAAGCTCCACAAAACGAGGAGTAGCCGTAGATAGTATTTTCGAACCAATACCTTCACCTAGAGAACCAAGACGAATTGCTCTCGATCTCAGACCAGCAGGAGTTAGATAACGCTCGTAGGGAACTGTATCTTCCCCAAACGCCTCTGCATATTCTGGGCAATCGATTAAGGCATCAACTAAAGCATAAAGACCCTGCTTGGAGCAAAGATCAAAATACTTGTTCATCTCTTGACGACCATAGGTAGGACGACCCAAAAGACGACGATGAATATACTCGATCGCTTTGACAACGTAAAAAGGTGCCCAGTAGGTGTTTCGGAACGTATCTGATTTAGCTAAGATACGGACAAATTCACGAACAGTTATGTCCCCATTTTCTAAGCGGTTCTCGGCAGAGGTTAACTCCTGTCCTTGATAGACATCGCGACCAAATACCTGGCGATAAGAAGCTCGAATCACTGCCTGAGTAGTTGATTCGGAGAAAGTAATATTTCCGCCTTGGCTATCTCCTGTTAGCTGAGAATTAAGTCGGAAAACCTTTGCTCCCAAAGAACCGGGATATTGTCCTTTTGCTTGAGGGTTACTATTTTGGTTATTTGTAGCTGGTCCTCGGTGGATTAACAGCCGCTTTGTATCTTTATTAAATGGAGCAGGGGCAGAGTTTGGATTACGAGTTTCTTTGGGGAAAATTGCGCCAAACTGAATTTCCAAGGGGTCATTTCCTGAGCCATAAACATGCTGATCCGGAAGAGGATTAATATATTTGGCAAAAGTGGTAATGAACTGGGGAACTTTGCGGAAAGGTGCGCTGTAATTGAAAAGATCTTGTTGCATTCCCCAATTACGGCATTCTTGAGCTTCTTGACCTAACCCACGAATATAAGGGACTGTTTCTTCTCCGAAGTAGTCAGCATATTCTTGGGAATCAACTAACTCATCAACTAGAGCTGGTAATCCGCCATCAGAGACGATACTAAAGTATTTTTGAACTTCCTCTCTGGAGGAAGGACCCCGACCGAGAATATGGCGAAAAGCTAATTCTAAAGCTCTACTATTAATAAAGGGTTCAAAAAATTGTTTTCGATATAAAGGTGATTTACAAAGACGACGGACAAATTCCTTCATGGTGATGTCGCCATTCTTAACTTGGGATTCCAAGTAAGAAATTGACTGACTGTAAGCGCGAGTAATGTCCCGCTCAAAGATTTGTCGATATGCTGCTTTGATGACCGATCGCTTTTCGAGAGTTGACAAGCCAGTCTTCATGACAAACTTTTGTCTTTTTTCTGAAGCGTTAAAGTAGCTCTGGGGAAGCTGCAACCCTTGAGCATCAGAAGAAGGTCTCTGGCGCAACTTGGTGGAAGGAGTTGCTGCGCTAAACTCTTTTAAAACAACGTCAAAATATTTAACGACAATTTCTTGTGCTTCAGCATCACGACGGAAGTAACCAGCCGCAGCAGAAGCCATTTCCAAAAGAGCAACGGTTGTAGCATCGGTGGAACAAGCGTTTTCAATTACTTGTCTAAGTCCTCTAACGTTGACGACAAGAATGTTGGGATCGCCGGCAACAATGGCATAGGTGGTATAACGCAAAAACCAAGACAAGTCTCGCAAAGATTTTTGCATATTAGCAGGTCCATATCTGGAGACGCTAATCGGGCGGAATCCGGCAGGAATGGCATTTGTCGTTGTCAGAAATCCTTTGAGAGAACCAAGAACGTTACTTTTTTGTCCAGAACCACCACTTTTCATGTACTCGGTGGCCATGGCTCCTGCCAACACGGGTTCTTCTACAGGCGGCTTTTCTAGATACGAGAGCGGAGAACCCCCAGTGAATATGCGATTAGCCGCACGAGAAACAATAAGATCGGAGTTAATAGTTAGAACTTGAGCGATCGCTAGTCGCTTAGCACCAGATTTATAATAAGCTGTTAATTCGTTTAGTTCGCCCTTCTCAGGAAAACGGTCTTGTTGCTCTGCTTGCAAAATAGTAGAGACCGCTACTGTTTGGTAAAGTTGAGGACGGGCTAATGAACTGCCACCACTTGCCGTTACAGTCATTTTGTTACTTGTATGTTTTTAATTTAAAGTTCAAACCTTAGAGTAAAACTTTTTGTGTTGTCTGAGTACAATTATTAAGAACTATGTCTCTTTTTGCAAGAAAACACCTCATCTAAGCTGTTGTTTTTCCGAGTTTTCAACAGGTAGTTTTAGTAAAATTGTTAATTTAAATTAAGCTGAGTTTTAAGTTAAGTTAAACGGCAACTCGCTTGAGAACCAAACTAGAATCTCATTGCAGAAAATAGGTCTTGTCTCTTCATATTTCTGTTCGCATCAGCAAGAAACCTGCTGGCAACTCACCTTAAAATTTAACCCCTTAAAACTCAACTTGAGCTAACCGTTTCTCTAGCATTTGTGGGAATGCCGCGTAATATCTGGCATTAAGTGGAGATGGATGAGGAAGTGGTAGCAAAGCAACCGATTTTTGGTATTTTTTTCCGGCTTGATCCGTTGCGGTTAGATTAACTACTAATTTGTTTTCATAGCGATCGCTGCGACGAAAATATTGATCGACAGCCCCAACTTCTAGATAGGGTGCGTACCATTTAAAGGCATCTGTCCCTAGAGTAATAATCTGATTTCCATGCCAATGCAAAACTAGTAGCCTTTCTATATAAGGACGAAATCTGGTTTTTATTTTGACAGGATAGGCTTTGTTGCCGGGGGGTTTGTAAGGAACTGTATTAGTTAGCAGAATGCGATCGCAAACCGTCTGTAGCTCTTGAGGCGAATTTGCCGTTCTTTGATGAATGACTTGAAAAAAACCTTGCCTAACTTTTTTGCCTGCTGCACCAATCAATGGCTGTCTAGCATGAACTTCATCTCTGCCCAAGTCTCGACCAAAAAAGCAGAGAGGACTTGCTAAATTCCCTGCATACAGGACAGGAAAAGTGGGGTCTAAACGAGCTGATTGGTAAACAGGTAAATCGACGGGGAATTCTGCCTGTTGCGCTTCTTGTTGAACCTGATTAATTAATTCTTGAATATCTGGCATCGCAGCTAATTGTTCGCTCACAAATCTGGGTCAAATAACTGGCAAAGATTATGGAACTATCGTTTAACCACATCTGAGCTTGCTAATTTTTACTCAAAAAAGAGCTTATCATCCAAATTGCTCCCCAATTACTATGATGAAGAATCTCATTTTTAGGAATGAGAGGAAAGTGGGATCAAGACGAGCTAGTTTCCTGTTTACAATTTAGATAAATAAATCTTTAAATATCAATAGCTGTAGCTGTCCTATAATAGATAGTGTTACTAGAGCTGCAAAGACAACTTCGCAAGCAGCGTGAACCTTGAAAACTGAATATACTAAATTGCGTATCTAACTATAAGTCATAGGTATAAGAGCCGATCAGACTGAATAGCGACTGGTTGTTGACACACTCGGGCACAAGATTAGCTAGAGCGATCGCCTAACAAATTTTAATTTGTTCACTCCAAATACTGGCATCACCATGAAAATTTCTAAAAGAAATTTCTCAAATAGCGCCAAAATAACGACCCTATAACCTAAAAAATAGAGAAAAAAACGAGATCTAGGAATACTAGAAAGTATGGTTTTTTTTGGATTATTTTGTTTTATAGAGAGTTACACTTGCTGCTTCGCTGCGTAGGATTGTACTTGTTAGGCACTTTCTCTCATAAACTCTTCTTCTAGATCCAAAAGTTGCTTTGATCTAGTCTTTAGCTGTTTTGCTGGATTTCCAAAGAAGACTTTCCATGGTTTTAAGTCTTTGGTAACAAGCGATAGTGCTCCAATCGAAGTCCCTTCGCCAACATGGACATCTGGTAAAATAACGGTTCCCGAGCCGACAATAACGTGTCGACTCAAAACCACAGTGCCGCCAGTTACTCCCGTATACTTTCCGGGGACTGTGGGGTTAGTTAAGTGATTTCCACTATAGTCATCGGTTTTACTGTAAATTCGAACTCCTTGGGATAAACCACTAAAGTCCTCCATCGTAATCCCGTCACCCGCTGACAAAAGACAGTAGCTACCGATATGAATATGCGAGCCGAGCTGGAGCCAGCCACTCCCCGTGGCAACGATTGTGCAATATCCATCGATGCGTACATTGCTACCTATTTCGATATTTTCGACACCAATAATTGTGCAATTTTTAGCGATTTGAACATTGTGTCCAAGTGATTTAAATCCTGCCTCTTTGAGGTCGTATTCGTTGTAATAGCCTGGATTGAATGGGTTCATTTCGTCTCCTTTTTGAATGATTAATTGTCATGCCATTAAAGGCGAGACTCTTTCTGAAAGAGTTGATTATCAGTCCGAGGCAAGCATTCTTCTGAATGAGTTGCTCAGACTTAGACCGCGAACTCATTTGAAAGCAAGGCTAACAGTGGATATATAACCTCATAGCAGCAGCCACTTTCTGACCAGCTATGTCTAGAACAAACAACAGTTAAGGCTAAACTCGATTTAAATCTTTAGAAGTTTAGCCACAAGGTTTGCGAAACAATATGAGCCAATTATTTTAAATGATGCTAGAGAGATGCTAACCACCTATTAGATCCACTTGCTCTGATACCAAATTTTAAGTTGCTAGAAACTGGTATTTATTCCCTAAATTAAGTACTAAAAATCGGATTAGTTAGGTACTTTAGATCGCGCTTAAATATTTATCGATTAGATATCCACCAAAGTTATTAGTAAAAGTTTATTGTGCTAATAACTACCTGAGTATAAATTCTCTAAAGATAAAGTAAAAAAAGGGGTAACGTCAACAAAGATCTCCGTATATCTACTTATTCCGTATGATAACAGTAAACTCCTGATATATTCATCGGTAACATTTGGAAAAAATCTGAATATCAGCCTAAATGAGAATAATGTTAGTGCTACTTGGTATATCGTGATAGACAAAAGACTTGATAAAAGCCACCAGAATAGTATCGAAAATGTGTTCTGGATAAGGTAAATTGATGTCTTATCTAGAGTATGATTCTTCCCAAACTATGGTTTTGATTTGAATCTTCTTTATTTAAGGGAAATGCTTTTATATCTGGCATCAAACGATCGTAATTTCGGTGTTATATCCATGAAATTACGATCCCAAGTTCTATCTGTTTTATAACTGTATGCAGAGATAAATTATCAAGTAAGGTATTAATTTTCACATAATAACCATAATTAACTTTATTTAACTGGTTTTCCAATGTTAAGAATAGTTTTAAGATTTTTTAGATCGAGATGAATAATTCTGGTCGGGTTTTGTGGATCAGGGTTTGGGGTATAGCTGCTCTGCAAGGGGCAATTACCCTAAGCTGGGTGGTCTATAACTTGTATTTGCCGATATTTCTGGTTCAACTTGGTTTAAGTCAGCAAGTTGCGATCGCTCTGCTGGTTGGCGAAAATGCTTTAGAAGCTTTGATTGAACCAGTTCTGGGCAGGTTTTCCGACCGTCAGCAACAGTTTTTGGGCAGCAGAATATCGATCATCACCATTGGAATAGTTTTATCTTCAGCTTTATTTTTAGCGATCCCCAGCTTAGTAATTTTCGACTCTGATAAGACTTTTAGCAAATGGATTTTTCCCTTATTGGCGGTTGCTTGGGCTAGTGCGATGGCTATTTTTCGCTCTCCTGCAATGGCTATGTTGGGGCGTTGTGCTAATCCTAATCGTCTTCCCGAGGCAGCAATTATTCTGACTTTGGTTGGTAGCGTAGTTGGGGCTTTGCGCTTCGACGCCTACGGACTAATTTTACAAATGGGTGCAGGATTTGCTTTTGCTCTAGGTTCGTTTTCTCTGATCGCGGCAGGGGTAATTTTGCGCTGGCTTAATCCTCCTGAAGCTCCAAGAGTAATTGAGCATGGTTCACAGCTTTTCATCAGAGCTAGATTGGGATTACTTTTTATAACTGGGATGTTTGTCGGTTGGGGAATAAAATTTTTAATTCCGACAATCAAGCAAACTTTAGCTCTTCAGATCAGTCCAGAAAGCATCAAGATGGCAATGACCATCTTCTTTCTCGTTTTGGGGTTATCGGCGATCCCCGCAGGTAAGATTGGCGCAAAGTTAGGTAATTCTTTGGGGATGATCCTAGGGTGTTTAACCTTAATTCTGGCGCTGATATTTTTGATACTTATGCCCAGCTCAAGCATCGAGTATGTAGCGATCGCCTTTTTAATCCTAGGATTTAGTCTCGTCTCAAATGGAGCAGTTCCTTATGCCCTGAATCTAGCAACCACTGCGCATTCTGGGTTTGGTGTTGGGCTGTATTTTGGTGGTCTCAATGCGGGAATTAGTTTATTTGGTTTGATTTTTGAGCGGTTGGGTACAACTAATATTTCTTCTGGCACTATTGGCGCTGTAATCTCTTTTGGCTTGGTCTTAATTTGCTTAATGATTGGCAATAAGTTTTTAAGTAAAAACCTAGATGTGATCGCTGGCTAGAGAAAATTGCTTTAGATACATTTTTAAAAATTACCGAGATAAACTTTGCTGAACGATACGGGCAGTGTTTCGGGCATCATCAATTCCCCGATGGCGAACTCCCTCAAGTTCGATCCCTAATTTGTTTAAAGCTTCTGTCATTCCAAATTTCTTTGGGGAATCTAGGAAACGAGAAAATGCTTTTTTTAGATTAAGGTGACCTCCTGGGAAGGGATAGCCGACATTGTGTAATTTGCAATCTTTCTTAAATTGGTTTTTGTCGTAATCTCCCCACGAGCAAAAAAGATAGCTGCCAAACGGATAAAACCAAGATTGAAAACTTTTTAGAGCTTCTGGAAAAAGGGGTGCTTGATCAACCTCTTGCTGGTCAATAGTAGTCAGAGATTTACAGAAATCAGTTAGTGAGGGATTAAGTATTGGCTTGATAAAAGTCTGGAATTCACTCTCTATCTGAAGATTTCGAGAATTTAGGAGAACAGCGCCAATCTCGATAATCTCCATTTTGTGACGAGGAATAGAATTATCTTTGGTACAGGTAGCTTCTAAATCGACTATTAAATAGTAGTTCTGAGTGATTTTCATTGACACCACATTTAACACAGCGCTCACAATAACTCATTTGCGGAGGGATAGCACCACATCAGGAGAATCGTTAGAAATATACTCTGGTAAAGAAATTACATCATAGTGATGATGATATCGAATTCGCCCTTCAGTTCTTCCTCCATCTGGAAAATTATCGCTAAAATTCTTCAAGGCGATCGCAGAACCTTCAACTTTGAGTGTTGAGCCAGCTAAACTAAATTCATTGCGCCCAGTTCCAAGGATGATCCGCAACTTTTTACAGTTTTTGTCGTAAGGCGAAGCCTCAGATTTAGGATCACACAGCACCTCAATAGCGGAAATATATTGACCGTTAATGAGTTTATCAATTTTAGCTCTAAGGGCTACATAATCTTGATCTGAACCCTCAATATCTAACGCTCTATCGGAATATCTAATACGTAGCATTTTTATAAACTATTCGTGTTGCAATTGAGACAAGGTAGGAAGGAGTGTTCTTTTGTTGACGAGTTGGCACAAACATTACTTTGCTGTCGTAAAAAGAGTGCAAGGCAGATCAAACTATAGCTAAATGAAACCCGAAAAATATGGTTCGCGATCGCCCCACTATTTAGTTTGTTACTCTTAGCATCTACATTTGCGATCAAAACTTGTCGAATTACGAGTAATAAATTGTTGCTATCGGTACTCCCAAAAATATAGTTCACTCCGATTAAAAATCAGAATGAACTATACAAACTTATGCTTTATTTCCAATAACAACTAAAACTTACTTTTTAGTCAGCAAAAAGGATTCTGACTCCCTCAACTGTCATAATTACATCAGCAGAAGTATATCCGCCTAGACCATCGCTAATACTA